>NZ_JAUBPE010000074.1:2478-40137 GCF_036700565.1 Microcoleus pseudofavosus SVA1_A4 | reverse complement strand
AAGGTCGGCAAAATGCTGGACTAAGCTCTGTTGAATAGCTTTAATTTCTGCTACTTCTTGGAGTTGGGGGTGAGAAGGAAAACTTTTTTTAGCAGAGGCAGATTTAATCTCAAAACCCTGAGACATAAAGTATCTTCCTAAAGATTTTATTATGGGGCATAGTTGCCCGATTGTATCATGTCCGGTGGATTACTTTTAATAAAAATCCCTGAAATTATTGGTAATAAGGGAGCGTTATCATGGGCGATAGCGACTTGACTTAATAACACTCATTTGAATCATTGTCAAGTACAATTTATACCAAATTAGATGAGCTTACCCTGTGGTGTTTCCAGCCTAATTTAAAAGTACGATACAATCAAGATTATAGAACCCATTTGACATCTGGAGGGCGATCGATCGCCCAGATACTAATTTCAGATTCAGTCGATCGGCGCGATCGGTATTTTGATATTATGGACGCAAAATTATACCAAACTTCACTTTCTATGTCAAGCTTTAGAGACAACGTTGTCTCTAAAGCTTGTGTCATATTCTAGCTTTCCGCATACTAATCACCAGACAGAGGAAACCACAACATGATCCAAACCATATCGAAAACAATCACGTTTGATGAGTTCGTTGCTTGGTATCCAGAGAACTCTGTCCATAAGTACGAACTACACAATGGAGCAATTGTTGAAATGCCTTTAGGAATCAGCCGCCATTCCCGCGTTACAGGTTTCATCCGTTCAAAAAAACTACCAATCGAAATTGACCGCCGCTCCTTACCTTATTTCATCCCTGGCGACTGCCTGCTCAAACCCGTCCGCAACGAGGCGGGCTACCTGCCAGACGCAGTTGTCCTGGACGAAGCAGCTCTCACAAGAGAACCGCGCTGGGATAGGGAATGCATCATCACGATGGGGTCTTCGGTGCGACTGGTTGTAGAGGTCGTCAGTACCAACTGGCGGGACGATTACCATCTCAAATTCGCCGACTACGAAGAAATGGGCATCCCCGAATACTGGATTGTGGACTACCTCGGTTTGGGCGGCCGCAAGTTCATCGGTACTCCCAAACAACCCACACTATCGGTTTGCCAGTTGGTTGACGGCGAGTATCAGGTAAAACAGTTTAAGGGCGATGACACAGTTGAGTCGCTGGCTTTCCCAGAGTTGAGGTTGACGGCCGAGGTGATTTTTCGAGCCGGTCTGCCTCCAACCGAGCCGAGCTAGAAGGACTGGGCAATCGGGTATCAAAAGGATATCAAATGGGTACAAAAGGACACCAATTTTGTGACAAATCGGCGTTTTGTACCAAGTGCTGTTTTGTCAGGACGGGCGATCGAACTCATATCAGCTACAGTTTAATTTGTCAAGCTTTACCGATATCGTTGTCGGTAAAGCTTGTGTAATATTTGAGCTTTCCGCATACTAATCACCAGACAGAGGAAACCACAACATGATCCAAACCATATCGAAAACAATCACGTTTGATGAGTTCGTTGCTTGGTATCCAGAGAACTCTGTCCACCGCTACGAACTACACAATGGAGTAATTGTTGAAATGCCTTTAGGAACTGGTGACCATTCGGAAGTTACGGGTTTTATAAGCTCAAAACTAGCAGTTGAAATTGACCGTCGCGAATTACCCTACTCAATCCCTGGTGACTGCTTGCTCAAACTTTCCCGTAACGGATCAGGCTACCAACCAGACGTAATTGTCCTAGACAGAACCGCACTTGCAAACGAGTCGCGCTGGAAAAAAGAATCCGTCATCACGATGGGGTCTTCGGTGCGACTGGCTGTAGAGGTTGTCAGCACGAACTGGCAAGATGATTACCTTGTCAAGGTGGCTGATTATGAAATATTGGGTATCTCGGAATATTGGGTTGTGGATTATGCTGCTTTGGGCGGCAGACGCTTCATTGGCAATCCGAAACAACCTACTATCTCGGTTTACCAGTTGGTTGACGGGGAATACCAAATCAGCCAGTTTCGGGGAAATGACACTGTTGAGTCGCTGGCGTTCCCAGAGTTGAGGTTGACTGCCGAGCAGATTTTTCTTGCTGGTTTGCCTGCAACCGAGCCGAGCTAGAACGACTGGGGCGATCGGGTATCAAAAGGATATCAAATGGAGTACAAGCTGTTCATAGCTTCCACCTACACATTGCAAGTTGTCAAATTGTGTGATATCATAAAACGTTCTCAAAAATAGCGCAACACTAACTATTACTGCATGGCCACGAAGCCAACGATCGCATTTACTCACCTCGGCTGCGAAAAAAATCGCATCGATACCGAACACATGATTGGCTTGCTGGCTCAAGCAGGCTATGAAGTCGATTCTAATGAAGAATTAGCGGATTACGTCGTCGTCAATACTTGCAGTTTTATCCAAGCTGCGCGAGAAGAATCAGTCCGCACCCTGGTAGAATTGGCCGAAGCTAATAAAAAAGTAGTAATCACCGGCTGCATGGCACAGCATTTTCAGCAGCAATTGCTGGATGAATTGCCCGAAGCCGTCGCAATTGTCGGTACTGGCGACTATCATAAAATCGTCGATGTTATGCAAAGGGTCGAAAAGGGCGATCGAGTTTCCCTCGTCTCTAGTGAACCTACTTACATTGCTGACGAAACTACTCCCCGCTACCGCACCACATCGGAAGGTGTCGCTTATCTGCGAATAGCAGAAGGCTGCGACTATCGCTGTGCATTTTGCATTATCCCGCACTTGCGCGGAAATCAGCGATCGCGGACGATCGAATCTATTGTCGCCGAAGCTAAGCAATTGGCGTCGGAAGGGGTAAAGGAAATTATCCTAATTTCTCAAATTACCACCAACTACGGCAAAGATATCTACGGCGAACCAAAACTAGCCGAACTGCTTCGCGCTTTGGGTGAAGTAGATGTGCCTTGGATTCGGATGCACTACGCCTATCCTACAGGTTTGACTCCCCAAGTTGTCGCGGCAATCCGCGAAACGCCCAATGTTTTGCCGTATTTGGATTTACCCCTGCAACATTCCCATCCCGAAATTCTGCGGGCGATGAATCGACCTTTTCAAGCTGGGATTAATGATGCTATAGTCGATCGGCTCAAAGCAGCAATTCCCGGCGCGGTGATGCGGACAACTTTTATTGTCGGCTTCCCCGGCGAAACCGAAGAACACGCAGCACACTTGCTGGAATTTGTCAAGCGCCACGAATTCGATCACGTCGGAGTATTCACATTTTCCGCCGAAGAAGGCACCCCAGCCTACAGCTTGCCAAATCAAGTGCCAGCAGAAACAATGGAAATTTGGCGCAATTCGGTAATGGCGGCACAACAACCTATATCATTGAAGAAGAATCAAGAGTCTGTCGGTCAGGTAGTTGATGTCCTGATAGAACAAGAACAACCAGAGACAGGCGAGTTGATTGGTAGATCCGCCCGATTTTCCCCAGAAGTAGATGGACTCGTCTATGTGACAGGAGAAGCGCGGCTGGGCTCGATCGTATCTGTGAAAATTACTGGTGCAGATGTCTACGACCTCTACGGTCAAATATAAGTCTTGCTGCAACTGTCGCGATCGGCCGACGCGGCGAACCAAAACCGGACACCAGCCAAAAATGATTAGCGGATTGAAAGAAAAAAAGTAACGGTTTGTACAAGATTGTGCAAAGATATGTAGCAAAGGGGTTATAAACCTTTAGTAGCCTCTCTCTGGCAATCGACGCTCCCCCTCGGGGTGCGGTAATCTCTACAGAACATCGGAAAA
Source organism: Microcoleus pseudofavosus SVA1_A4 (assembly GCF_036700565.1). Classification (NCBI taxonomy): domain Bacteria; kingdom Bacillati; phylum Cyanobacteriota; class Cyanophyceae; order Oscillatoriales; family Microcoleaceae; genus Microcoleus; species Microcoleus pseudofavosus. The sequence continues at coordinate 36,396 of NZ_JAUBPE010000074.1, read as the reverse complement.
TTTTAACGAATTTAATGTTTTGTTTCTGAATGTAAAGAGTTATGATGGTAACAAGCCAGAAATAAGCGGGGATAATCTTGAGATTGCTTCGCCGTCCGCCCTACACCACAACGGTATCCCGAAAGAGTGTTGAGATGGATAGGCGGTAACGGTCGCCGCATCCCCTGCTCAATCCCGCAGGCGACGGATTGCGGGATAGCGCCTGAACTAAAAAACCTGTTACTACATGAGTAGTGAAGTGGGGCTGGTCATGATCCTCACTATAAAACGCCCTAGAGAGAAAGCTTGCAAGTACCTCAAAGGAAGTCCAATATCCTGTTAAAGAATGTTGGAAGCCTATAACCCGACCCCTGGCGGTTGGTATCGGTGATGTCACAAAATCAAAGACGGCTGTCGAATTGGTAAATTAGTCACCATCGACGGAGCTGCCCTATACTCGATTGCTATTTAAAAAGGTGCGCGCAGGCGCAGCACCGTACAGAACTCTTATGAGTTCCTGCCGCCGAGCAGAAATCCGCATCCGAGTTGGGCGACTTAGAAGGCTAAGACTCGTTATTAGGAGCATTAATGAATTTATTGTTTGAAGGCTTAGGTCTTTCGGAAGAACTCGTTCTCCATCTGGAAACACTAGGCTTTACAGAACCTACTCCCATCCAAGTACAAGCAATTCCGCACTTGCTAGCAGGTCGCGACGTTGTGGGTCAAGCCCAAACTGGAACGGGCAAAACGGCAGCATTCTCGTTGCCCATCTTGGAGCGGATTGATTTAGACCTCACGGCGGTGCAAGCACTGGTGCTGACACCGACTCGCGAATTGGCGATGCAAGTAACTGAAGCCATTCGCGATTTGAGCGGCATCAGCAGCGACGGCCCGGTAAAAGTGGGTCGCTCTCTGCAAGTTCTGACGGTGTACGGCGGTCAATCGATCGATCGCCAAATGCAGCGTTTGAAGCGCGGCGTTCACATCGTTGTCGGTACACCCGGACGCATATTGGATATGTTGAGTCGGGGCAGCCTGAAACTAGACAAGCTGAAGTGGCTGGTTTTGGATGAAGCTGACGAAATGCTCAGCATGGGCTTTATCCAAGATGTGGAAAAAATTCTGGATGCAGCACCACAAGAGCGGCAAACAGCGTTTTTCTCGGCGACGATGGAAGCTACGATTCGCAAATTGGTGGCGAGACATTTGCGCAACCCAGTCAACGTCACCGTAGAACAGCCGAAAGCAACGCCGAAGCGCATCAGCCAAGGCGTGTACATGATTCCGCGCGGTTGGTCGAAGGCAAGAGCTTTGCAGCCAATTCTCGAAATGGAAGACCCGGAATCAGCACTGATTTTTGTGCGGACGCGGCAGTCGGCGGCGGAACTCACCAGCCAACTGCAAGCAGCAGGTCACAGCGTTGATGAGTATCACGGGAATTTGAACCAAGCACAGCGGGAACGCTTGCTGCATCGGTTCCGCCAATGTCAGGTGCGCTGGGTAGTGGCGACTGATATTGCGGCGCGGGGTTTGGACGTGGATCACTTGACTCACGTGATTAACTACGATTTGCCCGATAGTGTGGAAAGCTACGTTCACCGGATCGGACGCACGGGCCGGGCTGGTCGGGAAGGAACGGCGATTACGCTGATTCAACCGGTCGATCGCCGCAAACTGCGCTTGATTGAACGCCACGTGCGATCGAGCTTGACGGTGCGAAACATTCCGACACGCGCGCAAATCGAAGCGCGTCAGTTGGAGAAGATGCAGGGTAAAGTTCGCGAAGCTTTGGCTGGCGAACGCATGGCATCTTTCTTGCCTCTGGTGTCTCAGCTATCCGAGGAGTACGACTCCCACGCGATCGCCGCTGCTGCTTTGCAAATGGCTTTCGATCAAAGCCGTCCGGCTTGGATGGGTGCTGATTACGCTCAACAAGAAGATCCCCCGATTGGTGGAGAAAACAGCGTCAAGCCAATCTTGATCAAGAAGCGGGCTAAGACTGGTGCGCCGAGTTTTTCTGGAGCGCCGAGTGCTCCTGTTCCCCAAAACAGCTAATTTGTAGGGTGCGCACTGCGCACCTTATTTAGAATTTTTGTAGAGATGCGATCGATCGCACCTCTACTTTCTTTTATGGGTGTGATAGCAAATCCGGCTGCACCGGAATGATATAGAGGACACGGCAGTGCCGTGTCCCTACAATTGATCGTGGTAGGGACACGGCACTGCCGTGTCCTCCGTTTATATCATTCCGATGCTAACGGAATTGATACGATAGCAAATCCTCGATCCCTCGGCGGTTGAAACCGCTCCTTGTCAAACAAAGTCTGCCTCCGCAGACTAAGAAGTGGGTACCTAAAGATGCAAGACGTGCGATCGGACAATTTCTGTAACTAATTCTACGCTGAGTACCTTAGTAGTGGTAAGGTGCGAAGTGCGCACCCTACAGATAGAGTGTGTGCGTCCAGAACTGTTAAATATTAAACAATTGAACAAAGCGACGCCACGGATAAATCCGTTCCCAGCTTTAGGGGGAGTTCACATCCCAACAAGTGGATTCTGTGAGTAATACAGCAGATTCTATGTTTATGAAGTACACCCGCCTATCGTTCGATTCCCTACACTCCATAAACCTGGAATATGCTGTATCGTTTCCGGTTGCATCGGAATAATATATTTGGATGATGTCAGCGCTCATAATTCCGATGCCACCTGATTTGATATAAGTCCTATTTTTGTCTCGCTGTCAGCATTTTTTCGAGAGTAGTAATAGTTGGATTCATCGCAGTAAGAGGACGAACTAAAACAGCCAATCCTAAGCAGGAAATTGCGAGATTGCAAATGATGACCGCGAGGGCTGCTTTAACAAACATTTTTACGATTTATCTCATAGCTTTATTTATTAAATAATTACTGCGATCGCCCGCTATTTCAGGATAAATGCTAATGGTTGAGCCGCGGCTTCCGGGCGAATAAAATTCGCTGCTATACAAACAAAGCCAGCCGATGCGGACTAAAATAAAGAATAAAGAAACAAATTAACCCGAATTGGTGTGATATTCTCGTAAAAGCCATATCTGCATAAAATAAGTAATTTAGATGACCGCAACAGATTCTATTAAGCACCAAAAATCCAAAGCCCTGAAACCGGGTAGCCGCCGCCCCGCTAAAGAACTTTGCAGCGAGTGCGGTTTGTGCGATACATATTACATCCATTATGTCAAGGAATCTTGTGCTTTCTTAACACAGCATATCGCGGAACTGGAAGCGGAAATTCACGGGCGATCGCGCAATCTCGACAATCCCGACGATTGGTATTTCGGAGTCAGTCAAAACATGATGGCGGCTCGGAAAAAAGATCCGATCGAGGGCGCTCAGTGGACGGGAATTGTCAGCACAATTGCCATTGAAATGCTCGAAAAAGGCATTGTAGAAGGCGTTGTTTGCGTCCAAAATACCAAAGAAGACCGCTTTCAACCGATGCCGATTATTGCTAGAAATCGTGAAGAGATTCTGGCAGCAAAAGTCAACAAACCAACTCTATCTCCCAACCTTTCAGTATTGGAAGAAATCGAAAAATCTGGGATGAAGCGGCTGTTAGTAATTGGTGTCGGCTGTCAAATTCAAGCTTTGCGAACAGTCGAGAAAAAACTCGGTTTAGAAAAGCTCTACGTTTTGGGAACTCCCTGCGTCGATAATGTCAGCCGCGCAGGCTTGCAGAAATTCCTAGACACGACTAGCCGTTCTCCCGAAACGGTTGTGTCTTATGAGTTTATGCAAGACTTTAACGTTCACTTCAAACACGAAGATGGTTCGGAGGAAAAAGTGCCGTTCTTCGGGTTGAACACTAAGGAATTGAAAGATGTTTTTGCTCCTTCTTGTTTGAGCTGTTTTGATTATGTGAATTCATTGGCAGATTTAGTTGTGGGCTACATGGGCGCACCCTTTGGCTGGCAGTGGATTGTGGTGCGAAATGACACCGGGCAAGAAATGTTAGACTTGGTAACGGATCAGCTAAATACTCAGCCCGTGATGTCTAAGGGAAACCGAAAAGAAGCCGTTCAGCAAAGCATTCCGGCTTACGAAAAAGGAGTGACTTTGCCGATGTGGGCGGCGAAATTAATGGGGGTTTTCATTGAGAGAATTGGGCCGAAGGGTTTGGAATATGCTCGGTTTTCGATTGATTCTCATTTCACTCGCAATTATTTGTATGTGAAGCGGAATTACCCTGAGAAATTGGAGGCTCATGTGCCGGAATATGCTAAGAAGATTGTCGCGCAGTATAAGTTGCCTGATGTGTAGTTTAGTAGTTTAGTAGGGTGCGTCAGTCGAAATCTCCTCGCTTCGCAGAGAAAATCGTGCAAACTGACGCACCCTACGAATTAGTATAATCCGATATATATAAATGTGTTGGGCAGTTTTCCGATTTTCATATATCAGAAAATTAGAAGTACAGGATTATGACACTTATATTTGCAAACAAACACATGAATTTACCAAAGTCGATCGCAGTTACTTGTTGTGCGATCCTAGCATTATCTGGAAATGGACTGTCTGCGAAGGCTGCAGAAACGCGATCGGGAAACATGAGACGAACATTTGCCGATTGGTGTCGCCAAAAAGCTGATTTGAACCCTGAAGCTAAACATACTGTTGAGGTGCTGTTGCAGAAAGCTGAAACTACTGACTGCGATGCGGCCGATCGGAAACTTTCGAGCCTTACGGGACTCTTCCTATTTGGAAATCAAATCAGGGACATCAAACCTCTAGAATCGTTGAATAACCTGACTAAGCTCGGACTCGACAACAATCAAATCAGGGACATCAAACCCCTAGCATCTTTTACTAACTTGACTTTGCTGTACCTCCAAGACAATCAAATAAGCGATATCAAACCGCTAGAATCCTTGACTAACCTGACTGAGCTCTCGCTATACGAAAATCAAATCGGGGACATCAAACCGCTAGCTTCTTTGACTAACCTTAAGCAGCTCTTCCTCCGAGACAATCAAATCAGCAATATCAAACCGCTATTATTTTTGAATAAGCTGGTTTTGCTCGACCTCAGCAACAATCACATAAGCGATATCAAACCCCTAGAATCTTTAAATAATCTGACTTTGCTTTTCCTCAACAGGAATCATATCAGCAACATTAAACCCTTACAATCTTTGACTAAACTGACTTTGCTCGACCTCATTGGAAATCCGATCGCCCCTAAAACTTGCCCTCTCAAACCAGAGTCTATCTGTCAGTGGTAACTTAAACCATAAAACTTTACAGCGGGGCCCGATCGCCCTTAAATATTTCCCTTACGAAGGATAAATTTGCTATTCATCAGAAAAACCCGATCGCTCTTATTGACTAAAAGCGATCGCACACCAACATTCTCCTACAAATCAGCAGCGTGCTGCTTCAATTCGTCCAAAGAAACGTATTCCAAAGTCAAGGCGTGAGTCGCGGCCAAAACCACAAGCGGCGCACATCCAGCATCCATTGCTTCCTTCCAGCGAGAGGCGCACAAACACCAGCAATCCCCAGGCTTCAAACCGGGAAAGTTAAATTCGGCAACGGGAGTGCTCAAATCATTTCCATTCGACTTGGTGAATCGCAAAAACTCTTCCGTCAGTTGAGCACAAACAGTGTGAGCCCCGAAGTCGCCACCACCTGTATTGCATTTGCCGTCTCGATAATAGCCTGTCATTGGCGAAGTGCAGCAAGTCTCTAATTTTCCGCCCAAAACATTTGTAGCTTCTGTCACCATCGCAACTCCTCTGCAAAACTCTTTGATTTAATCAGGACTTAGGCACTGGTATTGAGAAACCGGGTTTTTTACCGAATCTGCGCGCCTGAACGCGTCTTTTCGTAAAAAAACCCGGTTTCTAGGCCCCGATGCGTAAGTCCTATTAATTTTACATCTTAGTTTTACCAAAAAAGTTTTTTTAGATGAATTTTTCCATTGCAAAGTTAATAAATTTTTCTCCTCTCCGTTCTACTTCTTGCTTTCTAACAACTATAAATCCTTGGCTTTCAAAGAAAGGTTGAGCCGTAATACTAGCTTCTGTAAATAACTTTTTAATTCCTAAGTTTCGGGCTTTGGCATCAATCTGTGCTAAAATCAGCCTGCCAACTCCTTGTCTTTGAAAATCTTGATGACAGTAAAAGCGATCGATATGACCGCTTGCTTCTAATTCCCCAAAACCTGCAATTTTCTCACCCTCTTCTGCTACGAAAGTAAATTTACTGCTTAAACTTTTAGTCCAACTTTCGATATCGATATCGTTGGGCGCCCAAGCATCTACTTGTGCTTTTGTGTAATCGCGGATGTTTACTTCGTGTACGGTGTCGTAAAACAGTTTTACAATTTGTTGGGTATCGCCGATTTCGTAGGTTCGTACTCTCATAATTTATCTCACTTCGATCGCTTCTTTAATCTTAATTTGGCATTTTCTACCGCTTCCGAAAGCCGACGGATGTTGGCTTTTACCATTTTGTTTCATTTCTTGCAGGGCGATCCTCTCCGAGGGCTGCGCTAACGACCAAAAAATTCTCCCCGACCTCTTGACAAACTCTACGACTCTGTGTTTTATTAAATATAACGATGGTTCGATATAAATATCGACCTGTCCACCGACAGCAAAAAATCAATTTTGTAGTTATTTATACTATATCGTACGTTCGATATAGAATTTTCAGATTAATAAATTTTAGACTTTAGATAATCTAAAATCTAAAATCAATTCACCCATGCCAAAAATAGTTGACCGGGATCGATACCGCAAAGAACTACTCAACAAATGCTTTGAGATATTTGCCGAAAAAGGTTACTCCTCAGTAACTATGCGCGAAATTGGATCGGGAATCGGAGTTTCTACAGGAACCCTTTACCACTACTTCCCGAGTAAAGAAAGTTTGTTCGAGCAGTTAATCGAATACTTGAGCTATGAAGATACAAAAGAAGAAGCACTGGCAGAATTGGGAAATCCGCCAACCCTAGCAAAAAAAGTTGAAAAACTGATGGATTACATCAGCCAAAATGAGGATTACATTCTGAAGAATTTGTTGATGACATTTGATTTTTGCCAACAAAAAACTCGCCAACAAATTAATAACAATCAAGCGCTTCAGCAATCGGGAAAGCGTTACGAAGAGGCAGTAAATTGCTACTTAGGTATCTCCGATCCAGCGCTAGCTAAATTTATCATTTGTTATGCTGACGGTTTGCTGGTAAGAAGGTTTTATCAAGGTGAAAGAATATCTATTGCAGAACAATCGACTGTATTAAAAGAGATGTTGCTCGCTTATTTAGAAAAAAACTAGCTGCAAGTAGAGGACAAGTATGAATTTTCAATCTTTGATCGAACCTAAAAATCGATTAGTAATCGGAATGGCAATTGCTGGCAGCATCATTACCACCGGCACAGCTTTTTACGGGATTTCTCAGTTTGCACCGTTGGCTCAAAATACGGAACCTTTGCCAGCAGAAACACCGCCGGTGAGGAAAATAACGGCATTGGGAAGATTGGAACCGCAAGGAGAAGTGGTTCGCTTGGGAGTATCGCAGAGTTTAGATGGCGATCGCATTTCCCAGCTTTTAGTCAAAGAGGGCGATCGAGTCAAAGCAGGACAAGTAATCGCGATTTTGGATGCGCGCGATCGGCTGCAATCTGTTTTAGATGAAACTCAAGAGAAAGTCAAAGTTGCTAGGGCCAGTTTAGCACAAGTAAAAGCTGGGGCAAAGTCTGGAGAACTTGCCGCACAATCTGCCACAATTGCTAAGCTAGAAGCGGAATTGCAAGGCAACAAAACTGCACAACAAGCAACAGTCGATCGCCTGCAAGCACAATGGCAAGGCGACAGAACCGCACAGCAGGCAACTATCAGCCGAATCGCGGCCCAGTGGCAAGGGGAGAGGAAAGCACAACAGGCAACAATTAGCCGAATAGCGGCACAATGGCAAGGAGAAAAAACAGCACAAATAGCAGCGATCGACAAATTGCAAGCCGAGTTTAATAATGCTAAAGCTGAAGATTTCCGACATCAGCAACTCGCGGGTGAAGGTGCAATTTCTAAATCCGTAAGAGATACTAAGCGGCTGGCATTAGAAACAAGTCGCCAGCAAATTAAAGAAGCACAAGCCAATCTCAGCAGAATTAATAATACGGCAAAGCAGCAACTTGAAGAAGCCCAAGCAAACCTCGATCGCATTAACAATACAGCCAAACAGCAAATTAACGAAGCAGAAGCCCACCTAACTCGAATTAACAGTACATCAATCCAGCAGCTTAACGAAGCTCAAGCAACACTCAAACGCCTTCAAGAAACTGGCATCGAACAAGTAGAAGAAGCGAAATCAACTCTTGACAAAATCGCCGAAGTGCGGCCAGTGGATGTGCAAGCAGCCGAAGCTGAAATCGAAAGTGCGATCGCCCAAGTGAAGCGCGCCCAAACCGAGTTAAATCAAGCTTCCATCCGCGCGCCAAATGCTGGAAAAATCCTGAAAATTCATACTCGTGCTGGTGAAAAAATCAGCGATGACGGCATTGCAGACTTAGGAAAAACTGACCAAATGGTAGTGGTTGCGGAAATTTATCAAACCGACATCAGCAAAATTAAGCTAGGACAAAAAGCAGGGGTTATTAGCCAAGCATTCTCAGGAGAGTTGCAGGGAACTGTCAAAGAGATTGCGTTAAAAGTCAGCAAACAAAATGTGTTTAGTAACCAACCAGGAGAAAACTTGGATAGCCGAGTAGTAGAAGTAAAAATTCACCTAAATCCTGAAGCTAGCAAACAAGTTGCGGGATTGACCAATTTGCAGGTACAAGTAGCAATTAAACAAAACTAAAGTCTTTACTAAAAACCTTCTAGGATTGAAAGTTATGGCAGAATTTGGCCCCGACCCTAACCGACCTTATCCGATGGCAGACCAGCGCCGGGTTTGCTTTATCAAAAACTTCATAAAATCCCCTAATATTATCGCCGGCGATTACTCATATTATGACGATCCAATAGAGCCAGAAAACTTCGAGAGAAACGTACTTTACCATTACGGGAGTGAGAAATTAATTATTGGTAAATTTTGTGCGATCGGCACTAACGTCAAATTCATTATGAACGGTGCAAATCACAAATTAGACGGCATTTCTACCTATCCTTTTCCCATCTTTGGGAATGGTTGGGAAACAGCCATGAATCTATTAATCGAACTGCCAAGTAAAGGCGATACTGCGATCGGCAATGACGTTTGGATCGGCTATGAATCGGTGATTATGCCGGGAGTCAAAATCGGCGACGGTGCAATCGTTGCCGCCAAATCAGTTGTAGTAAAAAATGTTCCCGCTTACACCGTTGTCGGTGGAAACCCCGCACATTCAATCAGACAGCGTTTCAGCGATGCTGAAGTTGCACAACTATTAGAAATTAGGTGGTGGGATTGGGAAATTGACAAGATTTCGCGCAATATTAACTTAATTATGCAATCTGATATTAAAGCGCTCAGTAATGCTGAGTAAACTCGCAAATATAGCGATTTAAAATTAACAAACTGGAGGTTTCCCAATGCTTCAAATTGCATACTTAGTTCTCTGTATTCTGGGCACTGCTTTACCGTATTCCCAGTTTGTCCCGTTTCTCTTAGAAAAAGGGTTGAATATTAACGCTTTCTTCGGAAAATTATTTTCCAATCAAATTTCCGGCTTTTTTGGCATGGATGTAATCGTCTCTTCCGTGGTTTTTTTGTTTTTTGTATTTAGCGAAGGTTCGCGTCTGAAAATAAAAAACTTGTGGATTTATATTGCCACTAACTTACTGGTTGGTGTTTCCCTGGGTTTGCCTTTATTTCTCCTAATGCGGCAACGCCAACTCGAACAAACAGCTTTAAGCAATCAACAATAAATAACCAATCACCAATTCCCAGTTTTCAATTCTCAATGCCCAATGCCCAATGCCCCATGCCCAATGCCCAATGCCCCATGCCCAATGCCCCATTCCCATTCCCAAAATTTATGTTTCGCAAAACACCTCTTGCATGGTTGCAAGTAACCAGAGAAAAAACTCGTCTTGCTGTTGCTATAGCAGGAATTGCCTTTGCAGATATTCTGATTTTTGTGCAACTGGGATTTCAAGATGCACTCTTCGACTCTGCCGTTAAGCCGCACCAAAGTTTACAGACAGATTTAGTTTTAATCAATCCTCAATTTGAAACTTTTGCTGCGGTAAAAGATTTCAACCGAGAGCGACTTTACCAAGCACAAGGAGTAGAAGGAGTAAAATCCGTCACTTCCTTATATATTGGTATGGGAGAGTGGCGAAATCCTACAACCCGCACTACTCGATCGATTTTAATTTTTGGCATCGATCCTGGAAACATAACATTTAATCTGCCTGATGTAAATCAAAAATTGCAGCAAATTCAAATGTTTAATTATGTGTTATTTGACCAATCATCTCGACCTGAATACGGCGATATTTCCAATATTTTTCACAAACAATTTACCCTCGAAACTGAACTCAATAAACGCAATATTCAAGTAGGAGGAGTCTTTACTCTCGGTACTTCCTTCGTGGCTGACGGTAATGTCATTGCCAGCGATTCTACATTTATGAACTTATTTCCCGAACGCAAACCAGATCAAGTTGATGTCGGCTTGATTAACCTAAAACCGGGGGCTGACATCCAAAAAGTTCAGTCAAGGCTCAAAACTATATTACCAGATGATGTCAAAGTTTTGACCTTAGCAGAATTTGCAGAAATCGAAAAAGGTTATTGGGCAAATGCTACTCCGATCGGCTTTATTTTTGGATTCGGTACAATCATCGGATTCGTTGTTGGTCTGATTATTGTTTACCAAATTCTTTACTCGGACGTTTCCGATCACTTAGCGGAATACGCGACTTTAAAAGCAATGGGATATAGCGATCGCTATTTAGTCGGAGTCTTAATTCAAGAAGCTCTGCTATTAGCTGTATTGGGTTTTATGCCGGGAATTGTTTTAGCGAACGGGCTGTATTCCTTAGCACAATCTGCCACTTTACTGCCAATTGCGATGACAACAAATCGAGCGGTTGTAGTGTTAAGTTTGACGATCGTGATGTGTACAGGTTCCGGCGCGCTCGCCCTCCGCAAACTCCAATCAGCAGATCCGGCAGACATCTTCTAATCTCCGTTCATCAGCGTTAATCTGCCTGCATCTGCGGTCAAAAAAAACTCTCCTAAAATGCACCATGCAAACCCTAAATTTCCCCGCCGACCAAACCATCACAGCCAAACCAGTAATTTCAGTCCAAAACCTCAACCATTACTTCGGTCAAGGCTCCCTCAAAAAACAAGCCTTATTTGACATTAATCTCGACATCAACCCCGGAGAAATAGTCATTATGACGGGACCTTCGGGTTCCGGGAAAACAACTTTATTGACGATGTTAGGCGGGCTGCGTTCGGCTCAAGAAGGCAGTCTAAAAATTCTCGGTCAAGAAATACGCGGAGCTGGTAAAACTCAGTTAACTAAGCTGAGAAAGCAAATTGGTTATATTTTTCAAGCGCATAACTTGATGACATTTTTAACAGCCAAGCAAAACGTGCGAATGTCTTTGGAATTGCACCAAGAAATGCTAAATCAGAATATGGATGCTTTGTCGATCGCCATGTTAGAAGCAGTTGGTTTGGGAAAGCGGGCTAATTATTACCCCGAAAATTTGTCAGGAGGGCAAAAACAAAGGGTGGCGATCGCCCGCGCGTTAGTCAGCCGCCCTAAAATAGTATTAGCGGACGAACCAACCGCCGCTTTAGACAAAAAATCCGGGCGAGATGTAGTAGAAATTATGCAGAAATTAGCAAAAGAACAAGGCTGCACGATTTTGCTAGTAACGCACGACAACCGCATTCTCGATATTGCCGATCGAATTATCTACATGGAAGACGGCCGATTAGCAACAAATCCGAGTCTGGTAATTAGTGATTAGCCGTAAGGTGCGCGATCGGCATCCTACAAATAGTGTCTGTGCGTCCAGGACTGGGTGAGTTAAAATGAATGGTGAACACTTCCTCGAATAAATAGTAAAAAGTAACCGCAATGGCTTACAGCGAATTTAATTTAGAAAGGGTCAAAAAAGACTTTAACCTAACCACCTTGGAAAGGTTAAATATTTTTGCGGATGCACCTGAGTTACAAAGCAGTCAATGGCTGACACAAACTCTGCAATACTATCAGCCGATCGTCCGCGGCAGCAACAGTGAGAAAGCTCGCTCAGAACTCATCATAGCTCCAATCTTGGTAGAATTAAAAAGACAAATGGATGAGTCAGTAAATTTATTTTCTGGAGTTGATTTCACTGTTGACGAAGCTAAAGGGTTAAAGGGAATTTGTGATTTTATTATTACCAAATCTCCAGAAGTTTTTATCATTACTGCCCCAGTAATTACGATTGTAGAGGCTAAAAAAGAAGATATTAATGCAGGTTTAGGACAGTGCGCTGCTGAAATGGTTGCTGCTAGAATATTTAATGAGCGATCGGGCAATGAAGTTGAGGCAATTTACGGAGTGGTGACAACGGGAAGTATTTGGCAATTCCTGAAACTGCAAGGACAAGAAATTGAGATAGATTTGAGCGAGTATTATCTCAAAGACGTGAATAAAATTTTAGGCATTTTGGCGATCGGCATAACTTAACCAAGATGGTGTAGGTGAATTTGATTTTGTCAACTGTGACACATTTCAATTGTAGATATGATTTTCCCTATTGCCTATTCCCTTTTGTCGAGTGTCGTGATAATTATATGCACAACAGGTTATAATAGTCTGAATAACTTTAGGGTTGTACTTCTTTGGGTGATTATTGTCCGACAGTTACTCCCGGGCAACCTCTTGCCCCTTTACAAAGAACTGGTCTAGAATTGGTATCTCTTCTGCATAGAGGTCGCGATGTAGTTTTAGCAATTGATTTGACGGAGAGTGTTGGCCTTAACGATGAAGGTCGCATCCGTTTACGTCAGATTGTTGAGGATAGCTTGCAGCCTGGAGATACGGTTTATATTGTTCCTTTTGCAACAACCGTAAATCCACTGACGCCCAGTGTCAATCCCCTAGTACCGGAAAGTTCTATTCAATTTAATAGCAAGAAGGATATTGACCTAATTTTGCAGGCTATTCCTTTTCAGCCCAATCTAAGTGTTCAAAATACGGATATTCAACAGGCCGAACTTACTATTTATCAAGGTCTTGCGAATCTTAATCAGTGCCGTTTGGGGCAGAATCAACCAATTAAACCTCAGTCTGTAGTTTGGACTACTGATGCGCCACTATCTACTAAGTCGCCAGCGAGTTCAGTTGACTGGGTAGAAACACCGAGAGATAGTCCGTTTCGGCAGGAGAATTCTCAAGCAAGTCAACAGCGTCAAGCTTGGTTTCAGGTATTGCCTTTGCGGAAGAGATCGTATACAATTACGACCAAGGATAATAAAGGATATGAATTAAGTGTTGTTGATATTTCTCCCAATATACAGGAGTTTTGTACGCCAGCACCGGGAGGGCGAGAAACTTGTTTAGTTTCTGCTTATTTATTGAATCAGTTATGGTTGCCGTTGTCAATTTCTGGAATTGCCCTGGCTGCTTCTGTAGTTACTGGCATCAAATTCTGGCGGTTGCAAAAGAAATGGAAGCTGGCGGTAGACTTAACAGCTACTGCTAAAGAAGATGACCAAGTATGCTATCTGGGAAATAATCAAAGGATTGCGATCGGTGAGTACGAATCTAGCTGTGCTGACTCCATTGATACTCCTGGGCCAGAAGTCAGAGGTTATTTAGTGCGGAAGGGGGAAAAACTTTATTTAGAACCAACTGGAGAGGCAGCTATTTTTTTAAATGGCAAGGAAGTCAGTCAACGGACGTTGATAACGAATACTGGCAGAATCAGGCTCAATTGTCCTCAATCAAAAAAACAAGACTACGAAATTTTAATTCAAGTCCAAAAATAAATAATCAGAGAGAGCAATATGACTCAAGCTACTAGCAGCGATCGCCAAGTTCGGGGCATAAACAGGACAATTTGTATTGGTTTAGGCGGTACAGGAAGAGATGTATTAATGCGAATTCGCCGTTTAATTGTAGATCGTTATGGCGACTTGAGCGAATTGCCAATTGTGAGTTTTGTTCATATAGATACTGACAAAGCCGCCACACAAGTATTTAATTTGCGGACTGGTAGTAACTATCACGGTGTTGACCTCAGTTTTCGCGACTCTGAAAAAGTAGGCGCGACAATGACATCAGGAGAAGTAACCAACTTTGTACAGGGAGTAGAACGGCGTTCTAAATACGATCGTCAAGGTCCTTACGACAATATTGCCCGTTGGTTTCCACCGCAATTACTCCGAAATATTCAAGCAGTTGAAGATGGAGCAAAAGGAATTAGGCCTGTAGGCAGATTAGCTTTTTTTCACAATTATAAAAAAATTAGAACTGCGGTTAAAAAAGCAGAAGAGCGGACGAGAGATCACAATAAAAAAATACTAAAATCTGGCTTGATAGTTGAGCCAGGATTGAATATTTTTGTAGTGGGTTCTCTTTGTGGCGGGACTGGTAGCGGGATGTTTTTAGATGTTGCTTATAGTCTCAGACAAGCTTACAGCGACCAAGGGGCTCAAATTGTAGCCTATTTGGTGATTAGTCCGGAGTTATACGCCGATACTTCTAATATGAGTGCCAATACTTATGCTGCACTTAAGGAACTGAATCACTACACTACTCCTGGCACGAAATTTGAGGCTTGTTATGATATGCAAGACTTAGCTTTAGTGCAAGAATCGCGGTCGCCTTTTGACTATACTTATTTGGTGTCTAACCAAACTGCGGGGGAGTATTCTATTCGAGAAAATAGCAAACTATGCAATGTGATTGCTCATAAAATAGCGCTGGATTTTTCTGGGGAATTAGCTCCTGTAGTTAAGGGAATGCGGGATAATTTCTTGCAGCATTTGATTCAGTGGGATGACCACCCGCGCCCGAACATTCAGCGGTATTTAACTTTTGGGCTGGCAGCGATTTATTTTCCCCGTGAGATTATTGTACAAATTGCTTTGACTCAAATTAGTTTAAAATTGGTAACATTCTGGTTGAATGGAGAAGGACAAAGCCCAGATCCTCAATTGTTACTTGAACAGTTTTTAATTCAGTATCGCTGGCATAGCAATTTGGATCATAGGGACGGTTTTACTACCAGATTGGCGGAGGCTGTACAAGAATCGAATAAGACTTTTGCAAGTACGCTGAATAGTTGGAGAAATACTAAGTTAGAAAGAGTAATTAATGATTGCCAAAGTCAGGATGACAGGCAGGGAATTAGGCAAACTTTACCGCGAGAGTTTCGCGAGCAGTTTCGCAAAACCCAGCCTGGGGAAACTGAAAGTACGAGGGGAATTTGGCTGACGAGATTGTTACAAGTTTGCCCGACTATTACGGAACAACTAAAACAAGATATCGATAATTTTTTCTTTTCTTTATTAACTCCTGGAAATGAAAAATTTTCGCTCAGAAGTGGTCGTAATTGGTTGGATGCTTTGCAAACAGACTTGAATAGTTATCAGCGTCAGCTTGAAGAGGAGATTACTAATTTTGGGGGAATGCGAAAGCAGGAAGATTTGGAGAATAAATGGCGAGATGCAGAAGAGATTATTGAAGGTATTGAGCAGAAATGGGAGTTGCCCATTGTGGGGATTAAAAATCGGCAAGTGCAAGCTGAGGCTAAAAGAGTGGTGCGGGTAGTCTGCGATTTAATTAAGCACAATTTTGATTTATTTGTGACTCAGGAAGCTTTGCGAATGGTTGGTGTTTTGCAGAAGCACGTTTTGGATCGCTCCACTCAGGTGGCTGGTTTTAACCGCTTGACGAACAATTTGAAGAGTGACTATGAGAAGGAGGAAAGCGATTTAAGGCAATTAAATTTTGATGAAATGAGCGGCGAGGCAATTTTTGATAATAAAGATATTGAGAAGTGTTATAAAACCTTGTTGCCGGAGCAAGATTCTCGCTCTCAGTTGGTGTTGGTAAGTAAGGAGATTACACAAGTTTCTGGAGTCGAAGATTCGATTGGTTATTTGATGGATAGAACTGCTCAACTACCACTGCAAAATGAAATTGATTTGGCAGTTGACAAATTATTCGGTTCTCGCAGCACTCAGATTGTACAGTCTGTGATTAAGCGTTTTATCCAAAATTATTCTATTCAGCAGGATCGTTCCACTCGTTTGGGAGACATTCGGCAGGAAGCTGAACCTCTGTTGCGTTTAAATTTGAGAGATCCATACTTTAGCAATAGTGAAGCTAAAAGGAGTGATTTGGTTGGGTTTAAGCATACTGACGAGCCGGAAGTACAGCAATTTAAGAATACTCTGAAAGAGGATTTGGGAATTTCAGAAAATGTCTTGAAACCTACTCAAGCTGAGGATGAAATTTTAATTGTGACTGAGTATGCGGGGTTTCCACTAAGACTGATTAGCGGTTTGGAACAGATGCGAAATATCTACATTCGAGAAAATAATTCTCAGAGTTCTTTTCTGCATAATGACTGCCGAACTAAGTTTACTGATATTATTCCGCCTGACGCTCTTATTATGGAGGAATTAGAGGATATTTTTTATCCTTGTTTGGCTTTTCGTCTTATTAGTAAAAATGCAAATAGCCAGTTGGAGTTTTCGTATTATGACGAATTGCGGAACTGTCATTCTAATGCTGAAATTAGTTCAGTCTGGAATCAAGCACTGGAAGAATTGGCGAATCGGCGGGATATGACTGATGCTTTGAAGGAGTTGTTGGACGTAGCGATCGCTCGGATTGAAAAAAATCCTAATCTTTGGGAAGATGACTATTTACCGAAGTTACGGAATTTTGTAGATTCGGTAGATAAGTTGCCGGATAATGATCCTAATTATCCTTACAAAGCTACGGTAGTTGGGGTTCCTGGAACTACTGAAATGCCTGCTAAGGAGGGGATTATTAATCGTTTTCGTAAGAGAATGGCTGAAAGATTTAAAGGTTTACAAAATCCTAAAACTTCGCCTCCGGGAATCGGTGCTTTTCAGGAAGTCATTCAGGCAGAAATAGTTGATGAGCCTACTGATTCTGTTGATAATCGTGCTAAGAGACGGCAAGAATTGGAGCTGTTAAAACAGGATGTGAATGGTGGTATTATTACCGATCAGGAGTATGAAAAGGAGCGGCAAAAGATTTTAAATAAGTATCCGATTTGATGAAAATTGTGGCTGGCGGGTTTACCTCGCCTTTTACAACACAGGGATCTAGCATTGTTCATTCTGGAGTTGATCGATTATGTTTGACTGGTTAAAATTATTTCCAATATACTTGCTTGTTCCGACTATACTGCTGGTGATTTTACCTGCTTTATTTGCTGCACTCCAACGAATTCGTCTTTATGGCAATTTAGTGCAAAAGACAAAAGAAGTAAGATTGCTACTGAAGGATAACAAAGCAGGCTCGAAACCAAGAATTGTTGAAGACTTGGAAAGTAGATTTAAAGCTGCTAGTCAGTATATAGAAGAAGTGAATTCAGCGGCTTTAATTGATGGGATTTATGGTGAACAGAAGATTACATTTTCGGGGATTCCGTTTGGTTACGATTGGATAGATTATGTCTGTCGCATCTTACCTAATCTGTTGATATCTTTTGGTTTATTAGGTACTTTTTTAGGGATTACGCTTAATTTATCTAATCTGAGTCAAACAATTACTCAACTTCAGGGAAATACAAATATTAATCAGGATTTAGTATTTGCTGAATTGCAGAAACCGTTGCAAGGGATGGGAATTGCTTTTATTACCAGTCTGATAGCAGTATTGTGTAGTTCTGTTTTGACTGTGGTCAATTTTATCTGGAATACTGGTTTAGCTAAGTCACAGTTAATTAGCTATTTAGAGGATTATTTGGATAATGTTTATCAGCCAAAAATACAGGAACAAACTCGCCTTGATAAAGTAGTTAAAGGCATGGCAGATACATTTGACAACTTTTTAACTAGATTTGGTCAAACTGTCCGTGAGGGTGTGGAATCGGCTCTAAAAGAAAAGATTGAAGAAATCATTAAAGCTAATCTTAAGGCTGCTAATTTAGCGGAACAAGTTTACGGTAGGTTAGCGGAAGCTTCTGGTACAATTGCTAGGGGTGCTAATGAATTTCAGGAAGCTTCGCGTATATTTACAGAAGCGACTAACACATTGAAAAATAGCGATTTTCCTGAGAAATTATCAATGGCTACAGCTAATTTAGCTACCACACAAAGTAATTTCTCTAATTCCGCTTCAAGTTTAGCTGATACTGTTGAATCTCTGGGAATTACCTTGAGTCAAATCCAGGATTTTAGCAAACAGTTAGTAAATGTGACAGAAGAAATCAGCCTTCTCAATCACAGTTCAGCCCAAATGTTAGGATTGCATCAAACTAATCAACAGTCACTAAGCCAGATTATTCCAAAACTTCAGCAAGGATCGCAGAGTTTTGAGTCTGCTGTCACAACGCTTGACAAACTACAGAAAAGGATTGTAGTTAGAGTAGATAGTTTGGATAAAGTACAAGTTGAGTTGACAAAGTTAGTACAGACTATCAATAACTATACAAATCAGGTTCATCTGGGGATTGACTCTATGACTGGCGGGATTACTAAAACTATTAGCCATCAAACGGAGAATAACAATCTACAATCGCAAGCCATCGTCGCAAGTATTAACTCTTTTGCTCGCAGCATTGCAGAAACGATGAATAATCAAGCTGACAATAACAGGCAGCAATCGGAAGCTATCGCCGAAAGTATTGAGCAATATGTCCATCACCTCAGTGACATAAAATCTGAGCTTGCTGAGTTGGTAGAGACTTTGAGAGAGAAGATAGAAAGTCCGGTTGTTGATAAACATCTCAGCGATCCAAATTCCTGGGGACAGCTATAAATTCCAGAGAATATGCCGAATGAGTGATTTTTTTAACCACAACTGAGAACTTTAAATTATGCGTCGCCGAGTCCGTCCCGCAGATTCCCATGAAGACCTCAATATCTGGCCAGCTTTCACAGATTTGATGTCTAACGCCTTTATGATTATAAATTTATTCCTGTTACTTGCCTTAGTGAAATCCGTATTCTTAAAATCAACATCAGAAAATACAAGCGACGAACTGGTTAATACTCAAAACAAAATTATCATGCTAGAAAAAAAATATGAAGATTTGCAGGGCGAACAGCGGGAGAAAAATAATCAAATTACAGAATTACAAGGACAAATAGAAAGCCTAAAATCACCACCTTTAATAATCATCAAAGATTCCGACAATTTCCAAGATCGCCCTCTTAAATTCGAGGCAGGACGAGCCGATTTACCAGAAGGTCTGCGTTTATTTGTTGACAATAAGGTAGTCAACCAACTTGAACTTTTTGCCAAGCAATATCCCGGATATGTTGTAGAAATAATCGGTCATACTGACGGTCAAGAAACAGTAGAACCTGTCAGCAATCTAGATCAAACGTTAGAAAATGTAGCTAGTGGCAATGAATCTATCAGTAACTTAAAAGCAGGTTCTAATGCAGATTTAGGATTAATGCGGGCCTTAGCAGTAGTCAAAAATCTCCAAGATTTTCAACAAAAAACTGGTCGGTTACAGGGTTTAAAATTCCGTGCTTATTCAGCAGCACAACTATTCCTAATTTCTGGAGAATACGCCCCAACCAATCGTAGTCCCGATCCAACTAGGAGACGGATAGAAATTCGTTTCACACCTGCAGCAGTGGAAAAATAAGTAGGTCGTTCTAATTAAATTAAGACGCGATCGCCGTTAGAGTCCCGACTTCACCGAAAAAGTCGGGATTCTGGGTATTCTGTTTGTTGAGCCGTTGCTCACGCAAGCTCAGGCGAAATGTATCATTCAAAAACCACGGTTTTATACCAAACTTACTTTGCCGGGCCCACGGCCTCGATCGCAGCTTCCAGGGCGATCGACACATGAGTCCAATGAGTCCCCCCTTGACAAAAAGCCACGTAAGGTTCCCGCAGAGGCCCATCAGCCGAAAATTCCGACGTACTCCCATCAATGAAAGTACCTCCAGCCATCACCAATTGACTTTCGTACCCCGGCATCGGCGCCGGCACGGGGTCTAAATACGAGCCCACCGGGGAATTTTGCTGCACCGCCCTACAAAAAGCAATTAACTTATCAGCAGAACCGAATTCGATCGCCTGAATCACATCTCTGCGCCTCGCCAAAGGAATCGGATTCACCCGATAACCCAACTTATAAAAAACATAAGCCGTCAAATGATTGCCCTTGATCGCCTCTCCTACGAAGCCAGGGGCCATGAACAAACCCTGGAACAGCAAGCGATTCAAATCAAAAGTCGCGCCCCCGCTGCTGCCGATTCCCGGCGCTGTCAAGCGACAAGTTGCGGCCTCTACCAAATCGGCTCTCCCAGCCACGTAGCCGCCAGCAGGGACGATCGTACCCCCCGGATTTTTAATCAAAGAACCGGCCATCAGATCCGCACCGACAGCAGTAGGTTCGCAATCCTCAACAAACTCCCCGTAACAATTATCAACAAAGCAAATTGTGCTAGGATTCTGATGTTTGACTATCGCGACGATTTTTTCAATCTCAGAAATAGACAAACTCGATCGCCAAGAATAACCGCAAGAGCGCTGGATAAAAACCAGGCGAGTTTTCGCAGAAATAGCAGAGCTCAGTGCCTGCCAATCCACACTTCCTTCGCGAGTTAGAGGCAACTCACGGTAAAGGATGCCAAACTCAATTAGTGAACCTTGACCTTGCCCCCGCAAGCCGATGACCTCTTCTAAAGTATCGTAGGGAGAACCAGCCACTGCCAACATTTCGTCACCAGGACGCAGGATGCCAAAAAGAGCACAGGCGATCGCGTGAGTACCCGAAACAAACTGTACCCGGACAGCCGCCGCCTCTGCGCCTACTACTTCGGCAAACACCCCGTCCAAAGTCTCTCGACCCAAATCGTCGTGGCCGTAACCCGTAACCCCTGCAAAATGGTGGACTCCAACCCGGTGGCTGCGAAAAGCTTTTAAGACTCGTTGAAGATTTTGCTTGACTGTCGCGTCAATACCAGAAAAAATCTGAAAGAGTGCCTGTTCTGCTTCCTGTAGCCGTGAAACGCTATTCATCTATACCTCGCTCACCACTTGCGTGCGCGCTGTTCATTATGGCGTAGATTGGGCCCTTAGTTTGTAAACAAAATATCTTCATGACGATCGCAACTTCCAAAAAAACTTCTGCTGATTGGCCTGTCATAGGCTTTATGGCCTTTCTCCATATCGGTGCTTTATTTGCTCTCCTACCCGCTAACTTTAGCTGGTCTGCCGTCGGCTTCGCTGTATTCCTGCACTGGGTAACAGGTGGCCTGGGAATTACTCTGGGATTTCACCGTCTCGTCACCCACCGCAGTTTCCAAACTCCCAAATGGCTCGAATATTTCCTAGTTTTTTGCGGCACGCTTTGCTGTGAAGGCGGCCCAATAGACTGGGTAGGAATGCACCGGTTACACCACATACATTCCGACACTGAAACAGATCCTCACGATTCCAATCAAGGCTTTTGGTGGAGCCACATGGGTTGGATGCTCTCGGATATACCGATCAGAGCTGAAATCCCCCGCTTTACAAAAGACATTAGCGACGATCCAGTATACAAGTTTCTCCAAGCATATTTTATCCCCATCCAAATAGTCTTCGGTCTCTTGATCTATTTATTAGGCGGCTGGTCTTTCGTGGTTTGGGGCGTGTTTATGCGGATTGTAGTGGTATTCCACTGCACTTGGCTGGTGAACAGCGCTACTCACAAATTCGGCTACCGCACCTACGAGTCGGGCGATCGATCGACCAACTGCTGGTGGGTGGCTCTGCTCACCTACGGCGAAGGCTGGCACAACAACCACCACGCCTTTCAATACTCGGCTCGCCACGGTCTCCAATGGTGGGAAATCGACTTCACCTGGATGACAATTCAACTGCTGCAATCGCTGGGTTTGGCAACCAAAGTGAAATTAGCAGAAAAATAGCGAGTTGGGCCTTTATAGCATTGGGCCTTGGTTATTCGTTATTGGCAGTTAGAACAACAAATAACAATTAACCACTGCTTTCCTGACTTTCACAGCCAGTTT
This sequence comes from Microcoleus pseudofavosus SVA1_A4, assembly GCF_036700565.1. NCBI lineage: Bacteria > Bacillati > Cyanobacteriota > Cyanophyceae > Oscillatoriales > Microcoleaceae > Microcoleus > Microcoleus pseudofavosus. The sequence goes on along the minus strand of NZ_JAUBPE010000074.1, from coordinate 14,249 downwards.
TTGCGATCGGGTTTGGGTTTGGGTTGAGCCAAGATTGAATCGTTTTGTGCGATCGACCCAACCAAATCCCGAATCAGTTATAATAGAGTTGGGAACAAAAAATTTTGTTTAGCAACCAAAATTTTTGATTTCAAAATAAAACGGTAAATCTTTTTCAATTCCGCTCGAAAATCTATCATTCATTTTTTATTAGTTTGGTCAAGTGTGCAGCAAAACAGTTCACTACTAAATCCAAACTATTATGCGTGAATCGAGTTCAGCATCTAACCAGAAATCAAGAATAGAATGACAATTGCAACGCAAAACAAACTCCAATACAATTGGGCCCACATTATTGCTTTAGGCGGAGTTCACGTCGGCGCTTTATTCGCCCTGCTTCCGAGTAACTTCAATTGGACAGCAGTTGGTTTAACTGTATTCATGCACTGGATAACAGGCGGTTTGGGAATAACTCTGGGATGGCATCGCCTGCTCACCCACCGCAGTTTTCAGACACCAAAATTCGTCGAATATTTCCTAGCTTTTTGCGGAGCTCTTGCCTGTCAAGGAGGTATAATTCATTGGGTGGGGCTACACCGTTTGCACCACACTAACTCAGACCAAAATGAGCTCGACCCTCACAATGCCCAGCAAGGTTTCTGGTGGAGTCACCTAGGTTGGATGTTTTATAAAGGCCCCGCTCACGATGAAATTCCCCGCTGCACAAAAGACATTTCGAGCGACCCATTTTACCAATTTTTGCAAAACTACTTTCTCCCCATCCAAATCGCATTTGGTGTCTTGCTCTACTTAGCAGCCGGCTGGTCTTTTGTAGTTTGGGTAATTTTTGTCCGCTTAGTTTTCGTGTATCACTGCACCTGGTTTGTAAACAGCGCCACTCACAAATTTGGCTACCGCACTTACGAAACAAAGGATAGTTCTACTAACTGTTGGTGGGTGGCTGTCCTGACTTACGGCGAAGGCTGGCACAACAACCACCATGCTTATCAATACTCTGCGCGTCACGGGATGGAAAGGTGGGAAATTGACTTCACTTGGATGACAATTCAAGTCTTGGAAGCACTCGGTTTGGCAAGTAAGGTGAAGTTACCAGCCAAGTAGCAGCAATTGGGTCCTAGACGCAGAACCTCTGTAGGGGGCGCCTCGGCGCACCTTAACGCTTCAGAAACCCGGTTTCTTTGAGAAACCGGGTTTTTTGGTGACTAATAACCAATGACGAATGACCAACGACTAATGACTAATGACTAATGACTAATGACTAATGACTAATGACTAATGACTAATGACTAATGACTAATGACTAATGAGCCCGTTTTTGTTCGCCCCGGCCGCGCAAATATTCCGCTAAAAATGCCAATCCTCCCGAACCTACTATCAACAGCACGCTCAGAGCATTAATATCAGGTTTTACCCCAGTCCGAATCCGGCTAAAAATTTCCATCGGCAGAGTTGTAGTCCCGCTACCTGCGGTAAAACTCGCAATCAAAAAATCGTCCATACTGAGGACAAAAGACAGGAGACAACCAGAAACTATTCCGGGGATTAATTGAGGTAGCAAAACCTGAATAAAAGCTTCAACAGGCGTTGCACCCAAATCCAAGGCAGCCTCTTCTAAATACGGGTTTAAATCTGCCAATCTAGTAGAAACAGCTAGAGCGATGTAAGCCAGACAAAACACAACGTGAGCGGCGACAATTGTCCACAAACTCAGAGGAATAGCCAGCGCCGCTAAAAATACCAGAGTAGCAACCGCGCTAGCAATATCTGGAATAATAATCGGCAAATAGGAAACTCCCTGATATAAGCTTTTGCCTGGAAAGCGGTAGCGGGCTAAACCCACGGCCATCAAAGTGCCGAGTACAGCCGAGATTGCAACTGCACAAACAGCCACTGTTAAGCTGTTTCTCAGAGCAATCAAAATCCGCGTATCGCTAAATAATTTAACGTACCAATCTAAGGTAAATCCTTCCCAGCCAGCGCTAAAACGCGATTTGTTAAAGCTGTAAAATGTGAGTACCAAGATGGGCAGGTACATATAAAAAAACATCAAAAGGGCAAATATTACCTGCCAAGAAATCTTAAATTTAGGTTTTAAGTACATATCGGGTTGTATTTCCTCCTGTGGATTGTCGGCAGTATTTTCCATATCTCGCTAATCGGGAATTGGTTATTGGTTATTGGTTATTGGAACAGTCAACAGTCAACAGTCAACAGTCAACAGTCAACAGTCAACTAACTTAAATTGCATTACGATCGCCATATTTGAGCAAAAGTGCAATTCCGATACTCACTGCAAAAATTAATACCATACTCAGAGCCGAACCCAGCCCCCAATTCTGAGTCGCCCCCAAAAACTGATTGTAAATTAAACGAGCCGCCGTCATGCTGGAAGCTCCGCCGAGCAACTCCGGATCGACAAAATCGCCCAAACAGCTTATAAATACTAGCAAAGAACCCGCAGCAATTCCCGGCATCGTCTGAGGTACTGTCACCTGCCAAAAAGTTTCCACCGGATTCGCGCCCAAATCCTGAGATGCTTCTAGCAACCTGCGGTCTAACTTTTCCAAAGAAGCGTAGAGAATTGTCACGATATAAGGCAAATAGCTGTAAGCCATGCCGATTAGAACGGCGGAACTTTGATTTAGCAATTCTAAAGGAGCAATGCCCAAAAGTCCCAGGAGCGAGTTGAGAACGCCCGTAGGACGCAGAATTGTAATCCACGCATACGATCGCAACAGCGAAGAAGTCCACAGCGGCAACACAAACCCTAACAAAGTTAAATTCCGCCACTTCGGCGAGACATTGAGGGCGATCCAGTAAGCGACGGGAAATCCCAGCAGCAAACACAGAATAGTCGTTCCCGTTGCGAAAAAGAGCGATCGACCCATCACCTGCAAATTCAGCGGCTCAAACACTCGCAGGTAATTGCCGATTCCCGAAGGATTCACCAAATCTCCCGGCTTAATATTCGGCACCAAACTAAGTTGAAAAATCACCAGAGTTGGTATTACTAATAATAAAATCAGGAACAAGCCAGAAGGGCCCAGCAATGCCAGCGGCCCTGTCCACGACGACCAGCGAGAAACAGTTTCAGCCTTCGATGGAGAACTGGGAGGAAGAGGAGGGGGAGCTTGAGTGGAAACAGCCATAAATAAATAGTTTTGAGTTTTGAGTTTTGATTTGTATGGGCGAGTTTCACCAACAATCTATGCGTAAAATAAACAATCTCCTAAACCCGCCCCACCCCACGGTAAATCGAAATGTAATGTAGGGGCGAGTTCACCTACAATAATCGCCTAAAATAAACAATCTCATAAACCCGCCCTCCACCCCACGGTAAATCGAAATGTACATGAAATTTATGGCAAAAATAAGATTAACCGCTGGTTAATTTAGTCCAATAGCGATCGTACACGTCTATAAATTTTCCTACCGGAGCAACACCTTCGCAATTTTTCAAAGTAGCCTCAGAAGGGAAAAGAATTTCATTTTCCCGCACTTCCGGCGTCAGCAAACTAAAAGCATCTTCCGAAGGAGTTGAGAAACTGAGCCGTTCTACTAAAGAAGCAGCGACATCCGCTTGCAGCATAAAGTTGATCCACTTATAAGCTGCTTCTGGATTGGGAGCACCTTTAGGAATTACTAAAGTGTCAGTCCACAGAGAAGAACCGCTTTTTGGCACAACATAGCGCAATTTGTCATTATCTGGAATTACCTCATTAGCATCAGAAGAATAACACATGGCTACCTTCAAATCCCCCGTCAGCATTTGCGGCCGCCAAGCATCAGTGGTAAAAGATGCGATCGCCGGTTTTAACTCCACCAACTTTTCGTAAGCTTGTTTCACTTGCTCTGGGTTCGTAGAATTGAGAGAATAGCCCAACATCCGCAACGCAGCACCCATCACTTCTCGAACATCATTGGCCAGGGTCATTCGCCTTGCTAACTCGTTTTTGTGCTGCCACAAATACTCCCAATCGCCCGGAGCTTCTTTGAGCTGTTCGCTGTTGTAAATTAAGCCTGTGGTTCCCCAACTCAAAGGTACGCTGTAGCGGTTTCCTGGGTCGTAGACGGGGTTTTGGAACTGTTTTTTGAGTCGATCGATCCCTCCCAACATCGAGTGGTCTAATTGGCTCAACAGCCCCAGTTCCGTCATCTGAATCACCATGTAGTCAGACGGGTAAATGATGCTGTAGGCTCGGCCACCGCCGGCTTGAACTCTAGCCAGCATCGCCTCATTGGAGTCAAATACGTCTGCAACGACGCGGATGCCTGTTTTTTCGGCAAAGCGATCGAGCAGGGCTGTATCGGTATAGCCTGCCCAAGTGTAGATGAAAAGTTGGTCGGCAGCACCTTTGACGGGAGGAGCAGATTGCACGTCTGCAAGTCGCCACCCGCAGCTCGAAAGAGCTAACCCGGAAATTGTCGCCGCCGAATTTTTTAGGAAGTGACGGCGTGTAGAATTAGCCCTGGAAAACCTGGAAATTGGTAGATTAGTCGGAGGCACAGTTCTATTTTGGATTTTAGATTTTAGATTTTAGATTGGGGAATTGCGGAATTGGGAATTAGGGCATTGGGCATTGGGAATTGGGCATTGGGCATTGGGAATTGGGCATTGGGCATTGGCCACACAGGTCATTGGGCATTGGGCATTGGTAATTGGGAATTCTCCCATTCTCCCCCTCTCCCATTCTCCCCCTCTCCCATTCTCCCCCTCTCCCTCATTAGGATCGATCGCCCAAAGCGAGACAATCAGTAGTCCCCCAGTAAGCGTAAATCGGCGTGTGCGGGTCTGGGAAAGAGCCGCCGGTATTTGGCTGGCGCACCGTAATTTTATCGCCCGACGACAACTCAACCACGTAATGAACGTGCGTGCCCATGTACATAGTATTTTTGAGCCGTCCTTCAAAACAGTTGACGGACACTTCCGGCTGGTAGAGATTCAAATATACTTTTTCCGGCCGGACGCTGACCACCACAGAGTCGCCGGTAACGCCACTCCACATATCCGACTGCTGAACCATTATTTTCAGGTTGGCTGATGTGCGAACTGTGAGAGTCGATCGGTCGATCGACTCCACCGTACCAGAAAACAAATTCGTATCCCCAATAAAATCCGCCACAAAAGCCGTCTGCGGGCACTCATAAATTTCTTCAGGAGAGCCAATTTGCTCGATCCTGCCCTCGTGCATCACCGCAATCCGGTCAGAAAGACTCATCGCCTCTTCTTGGTCGTGAGTCACCATCACAAAAGTCAAACCCAATTCTTGATGCAAATTCGACAGTTCCAACTGCATCTGCTTCCGCAACTTCAAATCCAGAGCACCTAGGGGCTCGTCCAGCAGCAGAACCGCCGGTCGATTTACCAGAGCTCTCGCCAAGGCCACCCGCTGCTGCTGGCCGCCCGACATTTGACCGGGAAACCTGTTGGCGAAAGATTCCATTTTCACCAATTGCAAAACTTCCCGTACCCGTTCTTCAATTTCCGCTTTCCCCAGCTTTTTAATCCGCAATCCAAAAGCGATGTTGTCCCAGACATTCATGTGTCCGAACAAAGCGTAGCTTTGAAACACGGTATTTACCGGACGGCGGTAAGCTGGAGTGTTGGTCATCGACTGGCCGCGAATCATCAATTCGCCCGCTGAGGGAGTCTCGAACCCAGCGATTAACCGCAGCGTCGTAGTCTTGCCGCAGCCGCTAGGCCCGAGGATGCTAAAAAATTCTCCTTGGCGGATGTTGAGGTCTACTCCGCGGACTGCGGTTTCGCCGTTAAATACCTTGAAGACCTTGCGGAGTTCAACGTCAAGCGCTGTATCCGCTGCTGTCGTACCTTGGTTGAGTGCTGTCTGAAACATATTCGCCCTTTCCTGGGGTTAATGCACGCTGCTTAAATACAGTTTAAGTTTAGACTTTTCTGTATTTTAGGTGAGGAATGTTGGATGTAACAGGTTTTGGGATTTGTTCTTTAAATTCTATCCCAGAGTGCACCATTGTCAGCAACAGGCAAGATGCCTGTTCCACAAGAAAATTCACTCTTCGCTTCACAGGCATCTTGCCTGTTCATAAAAGGCTTATTGAGAATGGTGCAATATCTCAGATCCATCGGTCATCTATTGATTCTCAGGACTTGGCGCGGGAGAGGGTTTTTGCGGTTTCTCTGTTTTGGGTTCTTCTGCTTTTTTCCACTCTGACAAAGGTCGCTCGACAGCATTTTTAAAGTCAAAAGGCACTAGCAGGACGGGCAAATTTTGGGCTGAATTTTGAGGGGGCGCTTCCGCCGGATTGGCTTGAGCGTACAAGAAACGGCCGCTAAAGTCTGTTTTGCCTAAAACTAGGCGGTGAGTTTCCTGGTTGTCCAGCTTTACTGTGACTGTAGCTTGCGGTTGGTCGAGACCGAATTCTGGCAGTTGAGCGGCAGTGATATTAATCGTGCGATCGCTCTTTCCTGTTGCTAGCCTGTCTAATAAAAAATCCACCGATGCCTGACTCGCGTGTGCTTGCACTGGCAATTTCATTTCCCAGCTAGACTTGCCTCCTTTTGTAGCATAAACTCGTTCAAAAGTCAAGATTTTTTCGGGAGTTTTCACTGTAAAGAATTGTACGCGATCGGACTTGAAAGCAAAAATTTTCTGTTTTTCTTCCTTAGCCGCTTCCTGTTTCGGAGACACTTGCATCTCGAACAAAGCAACCAACCCAGCCATGCTCAGCGCGACGGCTATCAATACTAATGTATTTTTCTGCAATTTCATAGTAACCGAGAATTGGGCATTGGGCATTGGGCATTGGGCATTGGGGAGTCTGTTATTAATAACAACTGACAACAGTCAACCGTCAACAGTCAACCGTCAACAGTCAACCGTCAACCGTCAACTAACTTATCTTCTCTTCCACCAGATAGCGCCGCCAATTCCCAGTCCGAGTAAAGGCCAAATTAGCCAAGCTAAAACCAGCAATCCTACTTGGACGACCGTCATGTTAATGCGGCGGTTGGTAGCTTTTTTCGGACTGATAGAAAAGCTTTGCTGGTCTGGTTTACTCAACCAACTGACCGAGTTGAGAAACACGTCGCTATTGAGTTGTTGGTCAAACCAACCGTTGGTAATAAATTGAGATGTGCCAATTACTATCATTCGCGCTGTTTTTCTAGGAGTTGAAGGCGCTGAAGGAGTTGACTTTGGACTGGGAGATGTTGTGGGAGATGCTGTGGGAGATGTTTCTGGTGTCGGTGTGGGAGATGCTGTGGGAGATGTTTCTGGTGTCGGTGTGGGAGATGTTGTGGGAGATGCTGTGGGAGTTGGCGAACTTTCTGGAGAGGTTGTGGGAGAGGCTGCGGGTGTTGGCGAAGTCGTCGGTATTGCTGGAGGCGTAGCTTCTTGGGAGACAATCACCGAGTAGCTGATTGGGGAAGCTGTCGGCGAAGTTGTCGGCGATGGCGAAGTTGTCGGCGATGGCGAAGTTGTCGGCGATGGCGAAGTTGTCGGCGAAGTTGTCGGCGATGGCGATGTTGTTGGCGAAGTTGTCGGCGATGGCGATGTTGTTGGCGAAGTTGTTGGCGATGGCGAAGTTGTCGGTGAATTTGTCGGCGAAGTTGTTGGCGATGGCGAAGTTGTCGGTGAAGTTGTCGGCGATGGCGAAGTTGTCGGTGAAGTTGTCGGCGATGGCGAAGTTGTCGGCGATGGCGAAGTTGTCGGCGATGGCGAAGTTGTCGGCGATGGCGATGTTGTCGGCGATGGCGATGTTGTTGGCGATGGCGATGTTGTTGGCGAAGTTGTCGGCGATGGCGAAGTTGTCGGCGATGGCGAAGTTGGTGAGGGTGAGGGTGAGGGATTTAACGGAGTGGTGTCAGTGGCCGATCGAACTAAAGCTACACCTAATAATAGCGGGCCTTGTCGATCGGTCTTCTGATCGAACTCCAATTTCCTCGTCGTCAAATCGCTTTCCGCCCAACTTTCTTGACTCGTCCAAATCAGAGGTTTTTCCTCTATCCCTTCTACTGGCGAAATTTCCAAAGCACGCGCAAACGGATAAAATGAAATACCGCTGCCAAAACTTTGAGTAATCGGATGTTCGCCGTAGCGCCTGACTGTGGGAACCGTGGGGCCGAGGCCAAATCTCTGACCACTTCCCGAAGCATCGATGGCCAAACGGGTGTCTAGTTTTACGCCCCATTCTTGCAGCAGTTTGTCCAATCCCGTATTAATTGCCGGGTCTACCATTAACAATAAACTGCCGCCGCGATCGAGATAAGCTTTTAGTGCTTTAATTTCTGCATCGGAAAACGGTTTTTCCAACCCAGGAACAATTAAAGCATCTGCATCTTCTGGCACTTCTTTGCGTTCGGTCAAATTCAGCGTTTGAGCGTTGTAGTATTTATCTTTCAGAGCTTTTTCAGCTTGCTGAATTCCGCCTTGACCTTCCTTTAGCGGGCGGGCTCCTTGGCCTTGCAAAAAGTAAACTGTAGCAACGCGAGTGCTCAGGATTTCTTCTAAACCATTGGTCAGTTTGATCTCTGAAAGACCTTGATTCGGGTCGCTACCAAAAGCAGTGCCGCCTTTTTGCAGAACTTGTTTTTTGTCGCCGGATTGCAGGTAAACTTCTCCGATGCTGGTAATGCTAAATTCCCGGGCTTTTCCCGGTTGGGCCAGCGGGTCTACAAACTCGAATTGGAACTTTTCGCCTCCCTCGCGTTTGTAACTTTGCAGCAATTCTTTAATTTGGGGGTTTTGGATGGGGTCAAATACCCAAACTTTGACTGTTTGTTGCAGGTTTCGCAGTATTTGTTGAGTCTGGGGGGCGAGGGTAAATTGTTGACTTTCGGTTAAGTCGATGCGGACGGGATAGCGAAAAGCTATGAAGTTAATTACTCCGAGAATCACAAAGACGGCGAGGGTAGCAATCAGGGCGTTGGTGCTGGCTTGAGTGGAACGCCGCCCCCAAAAGCTTTGTTCGTAACTTAAATATAGCAGCCAAAGTGCGATCGTCACTGCTCCGGCAATAACTAAACCGACTGTCAGTGGTTCCCATACTCCCGATACAAGCGCTGCTGTTACCCCCGCTGCGATGAGGAGGGGGCCCAGCCAAAAAATGTATTTCCAATTTGTTTTGCTAATTTTCATAGGGTAAATATTGGGGTACCAAATTCCGGTTCGAGGATGTTATTCTATATCGCATTAGCCTGCAACCATGCTGTTAAATCTGACTGCTGGTTGAAATCCAGCACGGCATCTCCTAATTCTTCTAATTCCTGTACGCCTAATTGACGGATGCAGTTTTCTGTTTCCGCTTGTATTGTGCCTAAGCGCCGCACAAGTTGACGCAAAATTAACGATAGTTGAGCGGTTTTTGTCACCTGTTCTCTTGCTACATCTATGGCAATCTGCTGGTCTTGAATCCAGAGTTCTTGGTTCTGCAATTCCTTTAATTCTTGCTTAGTGAAGTTGTCCTCGTTGGCAATTATCAAAGCTTTCTGAATTTCGGGAACTGCACTCAGTGCTTCTGGTAATGTCTCCAGAGTGCTGGTGTTTTTAAGAAAGTAAATCCATTTGTCCGTTGGTGTTTCTAATTCTTCTAATCCTTTGCTAAATTTTGGCAGTTCGACAAATACTAATTCTATTTCAGTATCTGGACAATCAAACTGTTGCTCTTTTTCTTTGAAAACAAATCGCGACAGAAATTCTGGCTGATTGTCAAACATTTCAAAGTCGGCAATTTTCAATGAAGTTACTGTTTTTAGTCTTTCGTAGCGTTCTTCTCCTGTTAATTGCAGGCTGTAGCTTTTGGCAGCGTTGTACAAAACTCTGTTCCCAAAGAAAGGCACGTTTATCAGTTGGATTTCCACGAGGGCGATTCTGCCGCCGTTAATTGTGGCTTTGACATCTAGGTGTGTGTCTTGGACTCCGAAAGTTTGATTTCCTGGTTGGGAGTCGATTATTTCTAAGTCTTCGATCACCGGCTGTGCTTCATAAAGGATGGCGTTTAAAAAATTAATCAGGATGTCTTTGGTATCGCTGGAACCGAATATTTTTTTGAACGCAAAGTCGATTTTTGGATTGATAAATCTCATTTTTTTAGGCAATTAGTGGAATAACTAACATTAATTGGTAATTGGTAATTGGTAATTGGGAATTGGGAATTGGTAATTGGGCAAGTCTCCCATTCTCCCTCTCTCCCTTCGCTGTTTAAGAACGCTGATAGCGCAAGGCGTCGATGGATTGGGCGGTGAGAAATACTCCTAAAATGATGTAACTGGCAAACATAATTAAACTGCTGGTATCGAAAACTCCCTTGACAAGATTGGTGTAATGTGTTAGCAGCGAAAGTTGTCCTAATGCTGCTCCGAATGGCCCACCGATACCGACGGCGGCTGCATCGATCACCCACAGAAATAATACTAGAGCGAAGGTGAGGATGGCGGATAAAATTGTGCTGTCGGTGAGGGAGGAAATAAACATTCCGAGGGATAATACTCCGGCTGCTAGTAAGATTAAGCCGCCGTGTCCTAGCAGGAGGACGCCTGGGGGTACGGGTGGGGTTGAGGAACTGAGGGCGATCGCCTCGCAGAAGAGCAGGGGCAGCAACATTGTGGTATAAAATGTTAAAACGCCGAGGAGTTTGCCGGTAGCAACTGCCCAGTTTGTTAAGGGCGATGTGGCTAAAAGTTCTAAGGTGCCGCGCTTGCGTTCTTCTGCGTAAAGTCCCATTGAAAGTGCGGGTAATACGAACAGTGAAAGGGAACCCATTATTCGCAGGAAGAGTTGCAGGAATTCGTAGGCCACGTCGATGGGAGGTTCGGTAATTCCTGCTTGGTCTCGCTGGGCGATTTGGGGAATTAACCCGTCGGGGGCGAGGAGAATGGCGATTAAAAAGTAGCCGGTGATCAGCCAAAAGACTGCGGCGATGGCATATGCTAATGGCGAGGCAAAATAGCTTTGCAGTTCTTTGCGGTAAATTGCGACAATATTACTAATCATTGCTAACCTTGGGAATGGGGAAGGGGGAATGGGTAATTGGTAATTGGTTCATTCTGAGTCGCCTGCGGGTGGTGTTTCGCTGTCGCTATCCTCTTGCTTTTTTTCTATTTTTCGCTTTTTGGTAACAGGTGGCTGTTGTGGTTGAGAATCGCTACTCGGTTGTTGCTTTTTTTTAAGTGGCCGATTTTTTACAACAGGTTCCGATTTAGGTTGAGAAGGTTGGCTCGACTCTGGTGTTTCTGAAACTTCGAGATTTTCGACAACCGGTTCTGGTTGAGAAGGTTGGCTCGACTCTGGTGTTTCAACAATCAGCAGATGTTCGACAACCGGTTCTGGTTGAGAAAGTTCGATCGACTCTTCGGTTTCTACAACGATCGGATTTTCGACAACTGGTTCTGGTTGAGAAAGTTCGATCGACTCTTCGGTTTCTACAACGATCGGATTTTCGACCACTAATTCTGGTTGAGAAAGTTCGATCGACTCTTCGGTTTCTACAACGATCGGATTTTCGACAACTGGTTCTGGTTCTGGTTCATGATGCTCGATCGACTCTTGTATTTCTACAATTTCCAGAAAATCTGCAACCGATTGCAGTTCAGGTTCTAAATCGCTTATAGCCTCTGGTGTTTCTCCAAGTGGTTCAGATGTTGGTGGAGAAAGCTCGATCGACTCTACTGTTTCTGCAACTTCTAGATTTTCGACAACTAATTCTGGTTGAGAAAGTTCGATCGACTCTTCGGTTTCTACAACGATCGGATTTTCGACAACTGGTTCTGACTGAAAATTCTCGATCGACTCTAC
>NZ_JAUBPE010000074.1:0-2378 GCF_036700565.1 Microcoleus pseudofavosus SVA1_A4 | reverse complement strand
AACTGGTTCTGACTGAAAATTCTCGATCGACTCTACTGTTTCTGCAACTTCTAGATTTTCGACAACTGGTTCTGGTTGAGAATGTGCGATCGAATCTACGATTTCTGCAACAGGTTCGGAAGCTGAATGAGAATCGCTGATGACCTCTGGTATTTCTGCAACTTCCAGATTTTCTGCCACTTCAGGTTCGGTCTCAATTAAAACATCTCCCTGTTTCTTTTCAGTCGCTGTCAGCCTTAAAAACACATCTTCCAGAGTAGCGCGAGAGCGGCGCATTTCGCAGAGTCCAAATCCAGAGGCGATAATAGCTGTAGCAATTTCTCGTCCGGGTTCTCTTTCCGGTTCGCACAAAGCCCGCAGGCGGTAGCGACTCGCTAAAAATTGCTGGCTTGGAATCAATTCGACCGATCGAACTCCCGGCACATTTTCCAAAGAAGGCAACAGCAGACTGTTTAGCAAATCCGCCTCGCCTTCAACTTCGAGCTCGTAACCCTCTCCGGCGACCAACTCTCCCATCAAATGTTCGGGAGTACCCGCAGCGACGATTTTACCGCGATTGATGATGGTGACGCGGTTGCAAGTCATGCTGACTTCCGGGAGAATGTGCGTCGAAAGGATAATTGTGTGCTGGCCGCCAAGGCTTTTGATTAAATTGCGGACTTCGATGATTTGTCGGGGGTCGAGGCCGACGGTTGGTTCGTCTAAGATAATGACCGGCGGATCGTGGACGATCGCCTGGGCGATACCGACGCGCTGACGAAATCCTTTAGAAAGTTTGCGGATTAAAACTTTGCGTTTATCAACCAGGCCGCAGCGTTCGATCGCGGAGGTAACTCGTCGCGCGCGATCGCCCGCCGATACTTGCTTGATCCGCGCCACAAAAAACAGAAACCCTTCCACAGTCATTTCTGGATACAGCGGCGGGTTTTCCGGCAGATAACCGATGCGCTGTCTGACTCCCATCGAGTTTTCGTGAACGTCGAGGCCGGCGATGCGGGCCGTACCGCTGGATGCCGGCAAATATCCCGACAAAATCCGCATGGTTGTGGTTTTGCCGGCACCGTTGGGCCCCAAAAACCCGAGAATTTCTCCTGATTCGACCGAAAAAGACACGTCCGCGATCGCTGCGGTCGAACCGTAAGTTTTGCTTAAGTGTTCTACTTCAATCATTTGTCAGAAGTCACGCGATTTTAGATTTTAGATTTTAGATTTTAGATTGACTCTGCCAACCACAGGCGGGACGCCTGTTCCACGAAGTGGAGAGTCCCGCCCGATCGGCGGGTCATCGAATTTATGGCGAAATTTTTAATTTGATTTTGTCTTCCAGTGTAGTCTGGCAAGAACCAAATCTATCATAAGTGTCGATCGGACTTTGAAGCAAAATGCTAGGTAGTAGGGTGCAAAGCGCCGAAACGATTAGCCGATGTACATCGAATCGCTACCTACTGACGCACCCTACCAGTAGAGTCTGTGCCTAACCGAACCCTCAACTAGCTGCCTTTGCTACAGACGCGGGGCTGTTTCTAGGTTGATATCGGCATTAAAAACAATCACAAATTGAGCATTGGGGATTAACTGCCGGACGATCCGCAGATAGCTGTCAGCATCGGAATGTCTGAAAAAGTGGGCTACAGTGATGCGCTGCATATTGGGAAGCAGGCGAACAACCAACCACTTGTTGAGGCGGTCTTTATAAGGCATAATTAAGCTTGTCTCCATTTAGTATTGGAGCCAAAGCCAGTTCAATGCTTGTCGAGGGCGCGGACTGGCTTTTGACTTGTTTTCAGGCTTTGGACGCAGGGTTCCTAATTCCATAAAAGGCTAAAGAAATCAGGTTATTTATAAGCATTATTTTTACCAAGAATTTTATATCAAGTCAATAGTTGTTTACAAAAATTGTCTAAAATAATTAACTAAATATAGTCAATTGACTGTAGATATTCAGTTGACTATATACAGTCAACTGAATACATACAGTCAACTGAATGAGGGATAAATAATGACACTAGGGCAAAAGCTAAGAATACGACGCGAAAGTTTAAATTTAACTCGCATAGAAGTTGCAAGAGCGTGTAAAGTTGTGCAGTCAACGGTCATCTAATTGGGAAACCGACAGACACGTCCCCAAGCTTTACCCAGCACAGATGAAAGCCCTGTGCGACTTATTGAAATTCTCGATCGAAGATTTAGTAGTGTAGCAAAGGAGAGTTAATTTTTTTAGATACCCGACAACTTTTGCGAAATCGGGTATCTGCTGCGTATTCTGTTTTTTAAAGTTATATCAATTCCGGTAACACCGGAATGATATAGAGGACACGGCAGTGCCGTTTCCCTACCCCGATTCATTGTAGGGAAACGGCACTGCCGTGTCCTGATTT
>NZ_JAUBPE010000073.1:0-41314 GCF_036700565.1 Microcoleus pseudofavosus SVA1_A4 | reverse complement strand
TACAATTGATCGCGGTAGGGAAACGGCACTGCCGTGTCCTCCGTTTATATCATTCCGATGAAGAGCGGAATTGATATTATTGGTTATTGGTTATTGATTATTGGTTATTGGTTATTTGCGCTCGGTTATTGGTTAACAGTGCGAGCTTCTAGCTCGCACTTCACACTCATTATCGGTGATTAGCCGGAAAGGATATTCCCAATGCCCAATGCCCAATGCCCAATTCCCAATTCCCAATGCCCAATTTCCAATAACTATTTAATGTCCTCAATTCGAGCATTCAAACCGTTAGCGCTGAGCATTTGTACCAATTCCTCAGCTTTTTCGCGCTCCCGAAAAGCACCGGCTTGCATCACCGATCGCCCGCTGGCAAAAGTGCGAAAAGCACCGGGAACGAGAGATTTCATTTTTTGTCGATCGCCCGAACTGTTGGCATCCACCACAACTCGATAGCGCAAACCCAAAGCGGACGCTCGATCGAATGACGGCGCATTCTCTCGGGAATCGGGCAAAGAATTCCCCCCTAAACCAGCAGGTACATAGCCGCCCCTTCCTAGAGGAATGTTGCGGCCCGGAACCGGCAATCTACCCTCGGAAGAAACCGAAGTCGAACTATCAAAATTGGGAGGAATAATTGGTTGCTGTACCGAACTTTCCGTTCCCGATCGAGAATCGGGATCGGGAACGGGAATTGCGATCGCCCCCGGGACTGCGGGTGAAGGTTCGGCATTCCTCGGAGAAAGCTCTTGCCGCAACTGAGGGCTTCGCGGTGCGGGTCGATTTTGCACCGGTCGCCTAGAAATCGGCGCAGGTGGCGAAATTGGCGCTCTTTCAACTCTGGGACTTAGCGGCCCGGGAGTGTAAGCAGGGAGAGAAGTTTCTGGGCCGCCGGTGGTGGATGGTCGATCGACAGTTAGCTGCAAAGCACTTCCCCCAATTGGCGCAGGCGGGCTAAAAGTTCCCGCCACATCAACCGATCCTGTCGTCCGGTTGCTCAGCAATTGATTGCCGTAAGCTGGGATTACTTGACCTTTCGCCGCATTGTTCACATCGTACTGACCGTTGTTGCGAATGACGTTACCCCCCGGTTCGGCCGAAGTTCCCAAATCCGGCAGAGCTCTGGCGATCGCCACAATTCCGTCCCGCTGGTTGCTCTCGATATAATTGTTACGCAGCACCGGTCTAGCATCAGCTTGCACCACCACGCCATCCTTATTGCGAGTAATTTTGTTGCCGATCAGCAGAGGCGAAGCGTTCTGCGCTACATTCACCCCAAATCCCGTGTTTTCAAACACGTTATCTCGAACTTCCGGCTGGGAACTTCCAAAAATCGTGATGCCGTTAGCTCCATTTTTCGAGAAAAAATTCCCGCCAATTGTCGGCCTTCCAGTACCCACTACCGAAATGCCGTCGTGAGTGCTCCCCGAAAAAGTATTGTTGACAACGATCGGAGAACTCGATTCGATCCACAAAGCGTAACCGCGATAGTTGGTATTCGTCACCGTCACCCCGCTGAGTCCCGCCCCGTCTGCGGCTAAAATCGCGATATTTTGACCCGCCGAAGTCGGACTGATAAAATATCCTCCGCCTTTGATGACAATATTCTGACCGCGAGTGTTGGGATTTCCCTGAACTGTCACGCTGGGCCTGAGCATTAATGGAAATTGTTCGCCGGTTTGCTCGCTGTAAGTACCGGGCGCTAGCAAAATCGCTGTCTTGGGCGGAGCCACGCTTAAGGCGTAGGTAAGGGTTTTGAACGGAGATCGATCGCTCCCGTTGCCCCCCGTGTCGCTACCCCCGATCGAACTGACGTAGAGTATGTTAATGTCGCTCTGCAGGGTCTGAGAAAGTAGCTGCACTCCCGGTACTCCGGCAGCGATAACTGACGGTTGAGGGCTGCAAAAGGCGGTCATCGCAAAGACGAGCAGAAGGCAAGAACTCAGACAAGATTTTTGCGATCGATTTTCTTTGCACCAGGTCTGTTGTGAGTAAATCAGCATAAAAAAACGCAACTTATCTGTAAGCCGAGTTTCGCCTCCGGTGTTTCGTGTCGGGTTTTCGCGATCGAAGTTTAAATACGCCCGCCTGTTTGGGTTGTTCTCCCTTAATCTTTGGTGTTGTTCTGCTAACCTCACGGCTCTCCTCCCAAGTGTGGTATGCAGCTTAACGATTTCACTCTCATCAAGTTTGATCTATTATGCTTCGTTTTTCTCAAATTCAATAAAACTTAAAAATTTGTCTAATTTAAATCGGTTGAGGTAAAAATTAGGCCGATCGCTTTGCTACGATCTTCACGGCGTGGGAGAATATAGCGGGTTGATTGGTAAGATTAATTATAATTAGGGTGGTTCTGATGACCGACAAACAAAACAGAACTTTACCGGCACAGCCAGCCCTCTGCCGGATCTTAGATGCAAATTTAGATCGATCGCGCGAAGGGTTGAGAATTATTGAAGAATGGTGCAGGTTTGGTCTCAACAGCGCCGATTTGGCTGGCGAGTGCAAGCAACTGCGTCAAGAATTGGCTGCTTGGCACGTCGCAGAATTGCGAAGTGCTAGGGATACGCCGGCCGATCCGGGGACGGAGTTGACTCACCCGCAGGAAGAGCAGCGTTCGAGCATCCAGCAGCTACTGGAGGCGAATTTCTGTCGGGTGGAAGAAGCTCTGCGGGTACTCGAAGAGTATGGCAAAATTTACGATCGGAATATGGGCGCGGCTTTTAAGCAGATGCGCTATCGGGTTTATACTCTCGAAAGCAATTTGCTGGCTTACCGGCGCTACCAGCAGTTACTTCGATCGCAGTTATACCTTGTAACTTCGCCCAGAGACAACTTGATGGGAGTTGTGGAAGCTGCTTTGCAAGGCGGACTGACTTTGGTACAGTACCGCGACAAAACCTCAGACGACGGCGCAAAGCTGGCTAACGCGCGCAAGCTTTGCGAACTTTGTCACCGCTACGATGCTTTGCTGATTGTGAACGATCGCGTGGATTTGGCGATCGCAGCCGATGCCGACGGCGTACACTTAGGACAGGGAGATTGGCCTGTGGCGGAAGCGCGCAAGTTGCTCGGCCCGGGACGCATTATCGGTTGTTCGACTACGAATGGCGAGGAAATGCAGCGAGCCGTTGATGCGGGAGCAGATTATATTGGAGTTGGGCCGGTTTACTCCACTCCGACTAAACCTGATAAGCAGGCGGCGGGTTTGGACTATGTGCGATATGCTGCTGATAAGTCGCCGATTCCGTGGTTTGCGATCGGCGGAATTGATATCAACAACGTCGATGAAATATTGAATGCTGGAGCTCAAAGAGTTGCGATAGTACGCGCAATTATGGAAGCAGAACAACCTACTTTAGCCACGCAGTTTTTCATCTCGCAGTTGATTCGGATGCAGAATCTGAAAGCTCAGAAAGCTTTGCAGGGGAAAACCTAGTAACCGAGGACACCGCACCGTGCCGTTTCCCTACCCGGATATAATTGTAGGGAAACGGCACTGCCGTGTCCTGACTGTGGGTAATATTAATACCGATGCCGCCGGATTTGATATAACTAATAACTAATAACTAATGATAAATCAAATTGCGCTGCAAGTTAACGGAGAAACCCGCAATTGTGCGATCGACACACCGTTACCAGAATTACTAAAACAATTGGGATTAAACCCGCGCTTGGTGGCTGTGGAGTACAACGGGGAAATTCTGCACAAACAATTTTGGGAAACCACACACATCAAAGAGGGCGACATCTTAGAAGTTGTCACAATTGTCGGAGGAGGCTAGCCACAAATTGGTGACAAATTAAACCTTAAATTGTCACCAATTGCAGAACCTAGGAATGTCGCTTGCAGTCAAGTCTCGATCCCCCTAAATCCCCCTTAATAAGGGGGACTTTGAGAAGAATCTTGTCCCCTAAATCCCGTTAATTAACAGGGACTTTGAGAAGAATCTTGTCCCCCTAAATCCCGTTAATTAAGAGGGACTTTGAGAAAAATCTTGTCCCCCCCTTATTAAGCGGGGCTAGGGGGGATCGAGACTTTGAGACAAACAAAAGAGACTTAAGGAACGCCACAAAATATCGCAATTAAACTGCTACAGGCTCAGCCACAGGTGCTGCTACAACAGGATAAATGCTGACTTTCTTGCGAGTTTTGCCTTTTCTTTCAAAAGTCACCACACCGTCAATCATGGCAAACAAAGTATCATCTCTGCCGATACCAACATTGTTACCGGGGTGAACTTTAGTGCCGCGTTGGCGGATCAAAATGTTGCCAGCTTTGACAACTTGACCGCCGTACTTTTTGACACCCAGACGCTGGGAATTAGAGTCGCGTCCGTTACGTGTACTGCCTGTACCTTTCTTGTGGGCCATAATATCCTCAACTGTATTTACTATGTTTTATTCTGAATCAGTTTCGGCGGTTTGGGGAGTTTCCACAACTGCTTCAGTTAAGTCTCTGGCGGCTAAGACTGTACCGTTGACGCTAATGGAGTCAATCATAAAGCGAGTTGTTTCTTGACGGTGCCCTTTTTTCTTCCGAGTTTTCTTTTTCGGCTTCATCTTGTAGACGAGGACTTTGCGGCCCCGGAAATGCCGCAGAACCGTTCCTTCTACACTGGCATTTTCTAGTAGAGGCTGGCCGATATGAACCTCGCCTTCGTGCTGGATCAGAAATACTTTGTCTATGGTGACTTTGGATTCCGCTTCGACGTGAAGCAGTTCGATGTCGTAGAAGCGGCCTGGTTCTACCCGAAATTGTTTGCCGCCGGTTTCAATGATTGCGTAAGTCATGGGATGGTGGTTGAAATTGCCGTACAGGTAGCTGATGAGTCATTGGTCATTGGTCGTTGTGGACTTTTGACGGCTGACTGCTCTCCAGCTTTTGGAATGTCTTAACCTGATCCGAGCCGGATTTAGACAGACAATCTACTATTATTGCGGATTGTTGTAGTTTTGTCAAGGTAAAAGGTATTTAATCTTTTCTAATTGTTAGTTTGAGAACAGATTTGTGGCGACGAACTACGGAATGCTTACAGAGTTAAATGTAGATTTTCTCAGATTCTCTCTTGTGAAACAGGGCAGGTAAAAATGGCAAATCGCATCTGGAAATTCTTAAATACTGATATCAAAGAACTGTGTTCCGCCGAAGCAGCGGAGGGAATCGGAGAAGCTGGGAAAACAGCCGCCGAATTGGCAAAAATGTTCAAAGAACAAGGGCTGGACAATAGCAACTTGCTGCTAGAGGTTTTGAACTCTCCCTTAGCTCAAGTTGTGGGAACTGGATTGCCATTTGTCGGGATGGCGGCGAAACTGCTGGTGTTTTTTATGGAAAAAACTCAACAGCAGCCGACTTTAGCTGAGTGCATTTTCCTCGTCAGTCAAGCGGCTTATCTGGAAAGTTTTAAGGAGTTTCTTGAACAAGACGATAGTCTGTTAAATCGCATCGGGCAAACTCCGGTTTCCGATAAAGTCAAGCAGTTGCTTAAAAAACTGGCAGATTTAGAATTTAACGATAAAGCAGCCAAAGACACTGTTATTTGCTTCCGGGATTCGATGTTAGCCACGGAATTCAACCTAGTGCTGTCAGAGCGGCTGCAACAAGCCGGACTCAATGCCGATGAAGCTCAAATTTTGACAAAGAGAGTTGCTGCTAATACTCACCGCTATTTAATCGAAGCTTGGGCAGTTTCCGGCGAAGCAATGAAACATCTTGGACAGCCTTCTATCAGCGAATGGCGGGAGGAACAGGAGAAATATCACAGCATTGACACCTACCTGCAAAAACAAATTGCCTCTCTACCGCTACAACCCGTATTTGCAGAAAATTTCTCATTCAAGGATATCTACGTGCCTCTGAAGGCAAAGCCCATTGATAAAAATGGCAAGCTCATAAATGATGCAGAAGCTTTTGATTTAGAAACTTGGGCAAAGCAATTGCTTGAGGATGAAAATAAACAAAATCGGGTAATGTTTGTCGAAGCTGGGCCCGGACGCGGTAAGAGCGTTTCTTGTCGGATGTTTGCTGACTGGGTGCGGCAACATTTGCATCCAGTTTGGACGCCCGTGTTAATTCGACTGCGAGATATTCCCACATTGCAAAAGAGCTTTCGAGAAACGCTGAAAAATGCAGTTAATGCGAGTTTTGCTAGCGACGACGGCTGGTTGATGGATCGAAACACGCGATATTTGTTTTTCTTGGATGGCTTTGACGAGTTGCTGATGGAAGGGAGAAAAAGCGGCGGTTTAGAGCAATTTCTCAAGCAAGTAGGGCAATTTCAGCAGGATTGCAATAAGAATTCGGAAATGGGGCATCGGGTTTTGATTACTGGCAGAACTTTAGCTTTGCAAGGGATTGAAAGGCA
Source organism: Microcoleus pseudofavosus SVA1_A4 (assembly GCF_036700565.1). Taxonomy (NCBI): domain Bacteria; kingdom Bacillati; phylum Cyanobacteriota; class Cyanophyceae; order Oscillatoriales; family Microcoleaceae; genus Microcoleus; species Microcoleus pseudofavosus. Next base: position 34,952 of record NZ_JAUBPE010000073.1, on the reverse strand, counting down.
AATGCCCGATAACTTGGATCGAGTCGAAATTCAGGTGATGGATGACGGGATACAGCAACAGTGGTTGAGCAAATGGGAAGCCCTATTCGGGGTGGAAAACACCTCTTCTTTTCAGCAGTTTTTGCAAGATGAATGCTGTCCAGAAAATGTAAAATTAGAACTGTCGCGAGAGCCACTATTGCTTTATCTGTTAGCGGCGATGCACCGGGACAAAATCTTGAAAGTTGAGGATTTTCAAAGAACTAACAGCACTCAAGCAAAAATTTTGATTTACAACCAAACTGTGAATTGGGTACTCACAAAACAGCGGTCTGAAAAGCTCAATCGCGATTTAACAGAATTGGAAACAGAGGATTTGCGGCGCATCCTTACAGAAGCAGGGTTGTGCGTGGTGCAGTCGGGAGGGGAATGCGCTCCTGTAGCGATGATTGAGGAACGATTGAGAGAAAACAACTCGGTTAAAGCATTACTTGAAGAAGCACAAAAACGGATTGGTGATAATCCTCTGAGAAATGCTTTGGCGGTTTTTTATCTTCAGCAAGGCAGTAAAGAAGGTTCTGTGGAGTTTGTACACAAGAGTTTTGGTGAATTTTTGTGTGCGGAACGATTGAAACAAAGTCTGGAAGAGTGGACGGAACCGGGAAAGAAAGGTAGAGGATTTAATACTCAAGACTCTCAGATGGACTGGGAAATTTATGATTTGTTGGGTTATGGACCGCTGACGGAAGAAATTGTGGAATATTTGATGGGGTTGTTAACAACTCCGGCGGCTCCTGGCGAGGAAAATCTGTTTCGCCCTGTGGAGTTATTCCAGCGCCTGGAATATTTTTATCAGCGGTGGTGCGATGGGGAATTTATTGATATGCTGCCGGAAAGTTTGCCTCAGAAGAAGATGCGCCTACTGCCAGATCAATTGAAAACTCAAAAATTGGGGCAGCGACAAATAGATGTTTATGCTGGTTTGAATGTGATGATTTTGCTGTTGGAGTTGCACCGTTACGGTCAGGAGAGAGATGAATTTAAAGACAAAATGGTGTTTTATCCTTGTGGGAAACCTAATGCTGAAGGTAAACTTGACGATGCAAGTCGGTTGTTGCGTCTTATCGGTTATAGCTGTTGTGTTGGGTATTTTGACTTTCTCCACGCAGTTGGGAGATTCCTCAGTGGCGCAAACCTCAGCGGCGCAAACCTTGGCGGCGCAGAACTCTGTGGTGCAGAGCTCGGCGGCGCAAAGCTTAGTGGCGCAAACCTCAACGGCGCAGAACTCAGCGACGCACACCTCTGGGACGCAGACCTCAGTGGCGCACACCTCAGCCGCGCATACCTCAGCCGCGCATACCTCAACGACGCAGACCTCAGCGGCGCAGACCTCAGCGGCGCAGAACTCAGTGGCGCAGACCTCGACGGCGCAGAACTCAGTGGCGCAGACCTCAGCGGCGCAGACCTCAGCCACGCAGACCTCAGCTACGCAAACCTCAGCGGCGCAAACCTCAGCTACGCAAACCTCAGCCACGCAGACCTCGGGGACGCAGACCTCAGCGGCGCAAACCTCAGTGGCGCAGACCTCAGCGGCGCAGGCCTCATCGGCGCAAACCTCAGCCACGCAAGCCTCAGCGGCGCATACCTCGGCGGCGCATACCTCGGCGATCGCACTTTTGGCGATGTCAAATGGGATGAAAACACAAACTGGGAGAATGTTCGAGGTTTGGATACAGCCGTTGATGTTCCAGAAGCGTTAAGGCAACAGCTAGGAATGCAGTAAAAACATTTTTCCAGGCTGGGCGTATCATTTTTATGAACAGGCTTTCCGGCCTGTTCCACAAAGAGTGAATTTTCTTGTGGGGTGGGTGCCAGAGTCCGCGCACTTGGCTAGAGTTTGAGCATCCCACGATCGCAGATGCGGCCATCGATCCCTATATCGCTTTAGCGAGAGATGGCAAGATTGAACTCGATGCTTATCCCAATGTTTTGAATTGGATCGATCGGGTGAAGCAACTCTCTGGTTATATTCCCATGTTGGGAATCTAGGCATTTTGAAGATCGCCGAGTTAAATAAGTAGACAAGGAGTTAGATTTTATGCCTCGTCAATTTGGTAAGATCGCTTTTACTCCCGCAGTGAAAGCCATGCAAGAAAAAATGGGTTCCCGCGAGAACTATGAACGCTTTGTGGCTAAAGGTGCAGATAATAATTCCATCAATCCCGATCTAGAGCAATTTATTTCCAGTATGGAAGGATTTTATCTAGGCACTGTGAGTTCTAATGGCTATCCCTACATTCAGTTTCGCGGCGGGAAAGCGGGATTTTTAAAGATTCTCGATCCGAGAACTTTGGGATTTGCGGATTTTCGTGGCAATGTGCAATATATCTCTGTGGGAAATCTTGCTGAAAATGATAAAGCATTTTTGTTCCTAATGGATTACCGTCATCGCCGGCGCCTCAAGATTCTCGGTCGCGCCCGCGTTGTGGAAGACGATCCAGTAATACTTGCCCGAGTTCGGGATACAGACTATGATGCAACTGTGGAAAGAGCGATCGTATTTGAAATTGATGGCTGGGATTGGAACTGTCCGCAGCATATTCCGATTCGCTATTCTGAAACGGAAGTAGAAGCAATGCAGACCAGAATTAGAGAGTTGGAGAAACTTTTAGCAGCTAAAAACCCTAATAACGTAAATACTCCCGATCCACCGGCGCCCATCAATTAACAAGCAAGAACAGCATTGAATAAGTAGCCGATACTGATCCTCTCCCAAAGTGCGATCGACCCTGTGGTTTACTGTGTGGTTTGTAGTCAGGACGAAGAGTCCTCATCAATAAGGAGTAAAGTCCTGACTGCCAACGATCGCCCTTAATTTATCCAAAAGGGCGATCGAACTGGATTCATGCAGCCACAGAACATTTGCGCGATCGCAACAATTCCAAAGCTTGCTGTTTCACCCGACCTTCCATCACCTCTTTTTGCAAATTAATAAAAGCCTCAAAATCTTCTAAACCGTACTTAGTCATCTGCAACTGCTGTCGCAACTGTTCTTCGGCCTCAACCGTTAAGTAACCTGTTGCCAAAGCTTTTCGGACAATTTTACTGATTAAAGTCATAGTAGCTTCACCCTGAATACACGTACGTTAAAACACTGAAGTTTTGTCAACCGACTAACTCAGCTTTTAGTTTGTTTCATAATTACCCTTCAAATAGGTTAAATCTACCTTAAGGTCTATGTAAATAAAGTTATTTTTGATACATCGATGAAACTGTAGCGATTTTAAATGTAGAGTGCGATTAAATTGATCTATTTAGTTTTTGTTAGGTCACATTATTCTTCAATTACGTTAAATCTATCTTAAGGCATAATTTAAACATAGCGATTTGTGACATTGGAAATTGTATGGATTTTAAATGTAGAGTGCGCTTAAATTGGTATATTTAGTTTCCGTCTAACAACAGCCGCCATTCTCTGACAGCAAAAGGAGGAACCTGCAATTCTGTTTCTTGTTGATTTTTCACGGGGAAATTCAACCGCAAAGGTCTATTACTTTCCAATTTGGTAATTATTGATTTGAAGTCGTATTCTCCGACATTAATTGGCAAATTCGACTCGATCCAAATATCATTAGCCTTGCCAATTTCCCGACTTCCCGCCGCAACTTTCAGCGGAATAGGATGCTGCAATTCTGTTCCGGGAAATCCTACTAATCTCAGATTTAAAGACTTTACTACTCCCGACTTTACCCGCTTGTACAAAACAACTTGCCACGCTTTATCCTCTGTATCACGCAGGCTTTGTACGGATCGGAACATTACTGTCTCAGCAGTTTCTGGATATTTGTGAATCGAAGCCAAAGCGGGCGGGTTAACCGCTAAGATTAGATACAAGCACAAGCTAATGACAGTTAAAGTTCTACGCCAACAATAATGTTTTTTCAACTTGCAATACCTCCGATAATTTACACTTTTTTACAATAAAAAATGACAGGTTTTGTATTGAGATTATTAAGGGATGAACAATAGAAAAGAAAAAGCAGGCAGGTTTTGTATAAAGATTATTTATGGATGACAAAGTTAACCGCGAAAGGGAGCATCCCAATTTGGTAAAAAGCCGTTTTTTAGGAGTGCGAGCGTCTCGCTCGCGATCTAGCCGCGAGCGAGACGCTCGCACGCTATATCATCGAAATATATTATTCTGATGCAACCGTCCATGATATGAAAGCAAAAATGGGATGCTCCCCCGCGAAACCTGGCTACATTATACCTCGGCTTGGTTGGTTTCCTGAAGTTAAGCGCTAAACCTGCTCTGACAATCTACATAGTCTGGTTTATTTCCAATCGGTTTCGGCTTGGGATAGCACGTAAGCTGAAACATCGATAATTTGTTGTTCCGACAAACGATCTTTGTAGGCGGGCATAATACCTTTGCCGTTGGTTACTAAGTTAGAAATGTTGGCGATAGAATCCATGCCGTATTTTTTTAAGGCTTTTTGTTTCAAGTTTTTGCCGCGCCTGATAATGTTGCTACCGTTGATGTGACAACCTGCACAGTTGGCGCTGAAGACTTCGGCTGTGGTTGTGGGATTTGTAGGTGTATCTGCCAGGGCAATTTGGGAATTAGTGGCGATTTCTACAAAAGCCAGTGTCAGTATTAATAGAAAGGCGGTGAAGATTTTTTTTAAGTGAATTAGCGAAACCATTTATTTGCAGCTTGAAAATAGTGCTGATTTGATGATATCATTAAATAGGGATTTTTGGATGAACTAAGCGATTCATTCTTCCCAATCGAATGTGCGGGAAACTGCTTTTTTCCAAAAGCGATATTTTTGGTCGCGAAGTGCGATCGGCATTTTCGGTTCCCAAGTACAATCCACCGCCCAATTGTCCCGCAATTCGGCTAGCTGGCTCCAAAAACCCACCGCCAAACCGGCCGCATAAGCCGCACCGAGTGCAGTAGTTTCTGCTACCACAGGCCGCACCACAGGCACTCCCAAAACATCGCTCTGAAACTGCATCAACGTGTGATTTACCACCATTCCTCCGTCTACTTTCAAAGACAAAAGCTGCACAGCAGAATCCTGATTCATCGCATCCAATACTTCTCGGGTTTGCCATGCTGTCGCTTCCAATGCGGCGCGGGCAATGTGTGCCTTAGTCACGTAGCGAGTTAAACCTGCAATTACTCCCCGCGCGCTGTCTTTCCAATAGGGTGCGTAGAGTCCAGAAAATGCCGGGACAACGTAAACTCCTGCGCTATCTTCGACTGTATTTGCTAAGGTTTCTACTTCCGCAGATGTGTTGATGATGCCCAAATTGTCCCGCAGCCACTGCACTAAAGCTCCGGCGATCGCAATACTGCCTTCCAAAGCATACACAGCGGGCGATTCTCCCATCTTGTAGGCGACTGTTGTTAGCAATCCTTGCTTTGAAGGGACGATCGCCTCACCCGTATTCATCAGCATAAAACAGCCCGTACCGTAAGTATTTTTCGCCTCCCCGGGACTGAAACAAGTTTGCCCGACGAGGGCGGCTTGCTGATCGCCCAAAGCAGCAGCAATCGGAACACCTGCAAGCAATCCTTTTGCAGTTCCAAAAACGTGACTCGAAGGGCGAATTTCTGGCAGCATCTGGCGGGGAATTGCCATTATTTCCAAAGTTTCGGCATCCCAATCAAGGGTTTGCAAATCCATCAGCATCGTGCGACTGGCGTTGGTAACATCGGTAATGTGCGCGCCGCCAGTCAGGTGCCAAATTAGGAAAGTATCGACATTGCCAAAAATCGCATCCCCTCGAATTGCAGCTTCCCGCAATCCTGAAATATTGTCCAACATCCACTTAATTTTCGGCCCGCTGAAATAAGTTGCCAGCGGCAAACCGCATCGTTTTTGAAATCGATCTTTGCCCTCAACTTCAGCTAATTTTTCGCAAATTTGGTGAGTGCGGGTATCTTGCCAAACAATCGCATTGCCGTAAGGTTTGCCAGTGTTTTTGTTCCAAACAATTGCAGTTTCTCGCTGGTTGGCAATACCGAGTGCAGCAATATTTTTCGGGTCGATATTGCCGATTTCGAGTGCATTTTCAATGACACTTTGGGTGCACTGCCAAATTTCATCGCAATCGTGTTCAACCCATCCCGGTTGCGGATAGATTTGCTGGTGTTCTTGTTGGTTGCTGCAAATTATCTGTCCCCGGCGATCGAATACGATAAATCGGGTGCTGGTTGTTCCTTGGTCGATCGCTGCTACGTATTTTTTTGCCAATTGTCTAAAATATTTTTAGTAATGAGGTCTTTAACGTATATGATACTATATCGAGAAGTCAAATTAATGTCAAAAACTTTAGCTTAGGAAACTCCACAAGTTGAAACTGGCAGATTTGCTGAGGCTCGATCGCACAATTAAGGTTATTGGCTTTGACGACGCTCCTTTTTCTCGGACAAGCGGCAGTCTGGTGTCGATCGCAGGAGTAGTCTGCGGGGGGACTCGATTTGAAGGAATGGTGTGGGGACAAGTCCTCCCAGACGGATTAGATGCCACGGATGCTATTTCTGGGCTACTCCTCGGAGGCAAATTTCTGCCGCAATTGCATCTCGTTTTGCTAGACGGAATTGCTTTCGGCGGCTTCAATATTATTGACCTTCCCGAGTTAGCATCGCGGCTGCAAATTCCGTGCGTTTCTGTCATGCGCCGCCAACCAAATTTAGCTGCTGTTGAAAAAGCCCTCGGCCATTTACCCGACTTGGAATACCGTTTAGAGTTGTTGCGCCGCGCTGGTAAAATTTACGCTTTTGAACCTTTCTTTTTTCAAGTGTGCGGCGAACAACCCGAAGTAATTGCGCTGGTGCTCCCGCGTTTGACAGACACTGGTAAGGTTCCTGAAGCTTTGCGTTTGGCTCATTTGATTGGTGCGGCTGTAATGACTGGTGTTAGCGGCAGTTCTGCTTGAATAAGAGTGAATAGAACGGGCAAGATGCCCGTCCCACAAAGAGGAATTTTTTTGGTGGGTTGGCATCCTTCCAGCCCATGAAAAGCTTATTGTAAATGATTTTATTCGATGAGTTTGTACCTACCTACTTACTTACACAATTTCGCCGTCTAATTCACCGAATTCGATTTTAGTTCCCAATGCCAAAGTTAAGGTACTTTCAGGTTCTACCATTTTTAGATCGCCTTGAATGTCTGTGGCCCACCAAGCGCGATCGCACAAATTGGTCAATCCTAACGAAAGCTCGTTTCTCGATCGAGAAGTGACTATAGCTACAAGACCGTTAGATGCTGCGGCTGTTAAACTCGGTATGTCAGAGGTGAATAGTTGAGTTCCCGCACTCAGAGGAATAATTCGACTTCCTAATTTCAAGGAAAATTGGCTGCTGGTAAAAGAATTTATTGCGGGCTGAGCTGATATAATACTAGGCGGAACATTGGCCGGTGTTGGGGCTGGCAAGTCAGAGTTTCCTACTGTAATTGTACAGTTGCCGATTCTCTTTTGGTCGCCCGATCGCAAATAACTCACCGCCCCACTATCAAAATTTTCGCAAACAATTTGCCCCGCCTCCAATTGAAAGCGCATAGCCAGGGGCGAAACATTCGGAATACAGATAATAGACAAGTTATCATCGCTACCAAAAGTCACCGGTTCCGCACCAATAGTAAGAGTGCGATTGACTCCACTATCGTAACTAATTACTAGCCAAGCTTTGTTAAACAAAGTTTCAGCCACAACTAGCATAATTCCAATCCAAAAACCGATCGCAGCACAGCCAGCTAAACGGCCCGCCGTACCGGATAAAGTATAAGCAAACAGAATAAATAAACAGCCGCCCAAAACGCCTCCAACGCCGCCGCCTCCCGCGCCGCGAAGCGCTCCTAAATTGGGAATCGGTTTGGAAAGTCCAAGTCCTAGCAAACTGCCAGCTATTCCCCAGCAAATCACTCGCAATATTTCGTTTTCGCCGTCGCCAATCCCGCTAAAAATACCTTCAGCGATCGCCCCAGAAATTGCCCCCGCGATTAAACCAAACAATCCCCCATTTTTTAAAGCCTGTTTAATTTGGGGCTTGCCTTTGATATAGTAATAATAGCCGAACACGATCGCAGTAGCAATGCCGCCGCCTACCAATCCAAACCAGCGAGCTGTAGACAATACACTGTCAAAAACAGATTCCGAACCAGTGAGCCCCTGCATGAAAGGTTCGGTGATGAGATTGCCGGCGAAACCCCCGACAGCACCGCTAATCCCAAACTGCAAAGCTTTTTTAAGGGCTGATAGATTTCTTTTCACGGCGCACCTGGTTAAAAGTCAAAGTCAAATTGAGCTACAAGCTCGAAAGTCACGATTTCCGACGATCTGATATCTTGCACTATTATCAAGAACAGGCCAGACGGCCTGTTCCACAAACACAAAAAGTGAGTTTTCTTGTGGGGTGGGCAGGAGAACCCGCCCGTCCAAGACTTATTGAGAATGCTGCAAGATGTGCGATCGTCTCACATCTCCCCCCTGTCTCCCGCCTGTCTCCCCCCATCTTCGGCTTGTCCCCCTCTCAGGGAAAAGTCTTTGAGCTTCGCGCCGTCGCCCGCCACAAATCCCTCTCAGGGTTCGATCGCCTGCAACCCTTGCTGCGAGATAATTATAGCGATTTTTTTATCTGTGAAATTTTAACAGAGAAGACCCAAGCGAGGGCCCAAATATGAAAAGGAATATTACAAACTATTACAGTAACACTCAGAATGTGAACATAATGCCTCAAAATACTTGCGAGAGGTAGTTGTGTCAGAGGAGCAATAATATCCTTACTAACTGCCCGACAGTCACTCGATCGCCACTAAGTGGCCTGCTGCAATCTCGATCGTAGATTAAAGATCGCATCAGTCATTTGTGGTATTGTAAGCGACAGGCTTAGTGCGAGCACTCACAACCGCACCGGCGTGAAGAACCAGCGCCGTCAAGCACCGAAGGCAGTCACCCGCCAACAACTTCAACCGTTGCTGGCTGTGGAAAGTCCAGCCTTCCCCGTCAAAGCTCTTGCTTGAGCATGAAAGGTAAGGGATGCAAGCGCCCGCCGTCGCTAGCTCAGCGCAGAGCAGTTCGCAATTGCAAAATATCCAGCGGGTACACACAAGATGAGTATCGTCACCAAATCAATCGTCAACGCAGACGCCGAAGCTCGCTACTTGAGCCCAGGTGAATTAGATCGGATCAAGAGCTTCGTCACCTCTGGTGAACGCCGCGTCCGCATCGCCCAAATTTTGAGCGAATCCCGCGAACGCATCGTCAAGCAAGCAGGCGACCAACTTTTCCAAAAGCGCCCTGATGTTGTTTCTCCCGGCGGCAACGCTTACGGCGAAGAAATGACCGCAACTTGCTTGCGCGACTTAGATTACTACCTGCGTTTGATCACCTACGGAATCGTAGCTGGCGACATTACTCCGATCGAAGAAATCGGTATTGTCGGCGTCCGCGAAATGTACAGATCTCTCGGCACCCCGATTGAAGGCGTCGCCGAAGGCGTTCGCGCTATGAAAAATGCAGCCAGTTCGCTGCTGTCTGGAGAAGACGCTTCCGAAGCTGCCTCTTACTTCGACTACGTTATCGGTGCGATGCAGTAAGGAATTTCGATTTTAGATTATAGATTTTAGATTGAATAATTGGGGGTTGCTGGTAACAAGCTAAAAGCTTTTGCAGATAACCGACCACTTGAAAATCTCAAATCCCAAATCCCAAGTCCCAAATTCTAGCTCCAAAATTGGACTGACTCAGCCACTTTCAAGGAAACAAGACAACCATGCAAGACGCAATTACCGCCGTTATCAATTCCTCTGACGTTCAAGGTAAGTACCTCGACATCAGCGCTCTAGACAAGCTCAAGAACTACTTTGCTTCTGGCGAACTGCGCGTCCGCGCCGCTACAGCCATCAGCGCCAATGCAGCCACAATCGTCAAAGAAGCAGTTGCTAAGTCTCTGCTGTACTCTGACGTAACTCGTCCCGGTGGCAATATGTACACCACCCGTCGCTATGCAGCTTGCATCCGCGACTTGGACTACTACCTCCGCTACGCCACCTACGCCATGCTAGCTGGCGACCCTTCCATCCTCGACGAGCGCGTGCTCAACGGTTTGAAAGAAACCTACAACTCCTTGGGCGTGCCCATCGGTTCTACCGTACAAGCAATCCAAGCAATGAAAGAAGTCACCGCCGGTTTGGTCGGTTCTGACGCTGGTAAAGAAATGGGCGTCTATTTCGACTACATCTCCTCTGGCTTGAGCTAAGACTCAGGAAGAAGGAAGAAGGAAAAAGGAAGAAAGAAGGAAGAAAGAAAAATATTTATTTCTTGCCTCTTTTAACTTTGGACTTGTTACCTTTGGCTTTGAAAAGAGGTCAGGGAAGTTGAGAGTGATTGCTAGACCGTCAAAGGCTTGTCGAGAAAGCCCGACGAGTTTTAACGAGCTAGTTTTGACTCCTAACTCCCTGCCTTCAATCTTTAAAAAATCCATCTAATAATCTGTAAACCTACTCAGGAGTTAGTTTCCCATGAGAATGTTTAAGGTGACTGCTTGCGTCCCCAGCCAAACACGCATCCGCACTCAGCGCGAATTGCAAAATACCTATTTTACTAAGCTGGTTCCCTACGATAACTGGTTCCGGGAACAGCAAAGAATTATGAAAATGGGCGGCAGAATTATTAAAGTGCAACTGGCTACCGGTAAGCCCGGAGCTAATACTGGTCTACTTTAAGATCCGAAGCTGGATTAGTAGAGGGGTAAGAGGTCGAGCGCGACCTCTTTTTTGTTGTTATAGCACAAGGAAGAAGGCTTTAGTTATCCTTATATACTTCCAGTGATATCAATTCCGGCTGCGCCGGAATGAGAGAGAGGACACGGCAGTGCCGTTTCCCTACGCCCATAATTTCAATAAGCCGAAAGTATCACTGCAATTATCGCTAACAAAACAGCAAGCATTTGCGGTAACGTAATAGCCTCTTTCAGGAATAAAGCCGATAACACTATAGTAATCAGCGGGTAAATAGACGTAACACTGACTACATTAGCAACTTCACCTTTACCAAGGGCAATAAAAAATACTAATGACGCCACAGTGCCGCAAATGCCAACTAATACGGCAAACAAAATTCCCCTCACATCTCCCTCAAAACTAAAACTCTTAGTTTGGATAAGGATAAATAAAGTCATTAAAATAGCGCCAATTGCTTCATAAACAAAAGCAGTTTTGTAGTCAATATATTTAGTCGCTAAATTGCCAAAAAATCCCCACAAACCATATAATAGCGAACAGATTAATGCGTAAATTAACCAATCTGGTATTTTAGCCATGTTTGTTAGAGTTTATTGAGATCATTTTAAAATCCTATGGCTGCTGACATTCGACGCTTCATTCCATTTTTTGACCCCAGCGCGTCTCAATGGGCTGCTGAGGCCCGCTGGCTGAGGTGGCTGACTTTTCTGTGGCTGTTTGTCGGGCTGACAGCATTGTTTTCGGCTTCCTATCCGATCGCAAATTCAGAATTTGGAGACGGCCTTTATTATTTTAAACGGCAGCTAATCGCAGTGGCGATCGGGCTGGCCGGTTTTAACTTGATGGTATACTCCCCCCTGCGCTACCTGCTGAAAACATCTCAGTTGGGCGTTTTATTGCTGCTGGGAGTGCTGTGGTTGACCTTAGTTCCGGGAGTGGGAACCACCATTAACGGCGCGACTCGCTGGATATCTCTGGGCCCGGTTCCGATTATTCAACCTTCTGAGTTGATCAAGCCGTTTTTGGTTCTCCAAAGCGCCCGCATTTTCGGCAACTGGCCCCGGTTGACCAATAAAGTTCGGCTGACTTGGCTGGGCATTTTCGGGGCGATGCTGTTGGGAATTTTATTGCAGCCCAATTTGAGCACCACGGCTTTGTGCGGCATGACTTTGTGGTTGGTGGCTTTGGCGGCGGGCTTGCCTTACTTGCAGTTGGGCGCAACGGCGATCGGCGGAATGCTGTTGGCGGTTTTAAGTATTAGTTTTCGGGAATATCAGCGCCGCCGGATTATGTCTTTTCTGAATCCTTGGGCCGATCCGATGCAGGATGGCTATCAGTTGATTCAAAGTCTGCTGGCTGTGGGTTCTGGGGGCATTTGGGGTGTTGGTTTGGGGATGTCGCAGCAAAAGTTATTTTATTTGCCGATTCAGTACAGCGATTTTATTTTTGCTGTGTTTGCTGAGGAGTTTGGTTTGGTGGGAGGTTTCTCACTGTTGCTGATGTTGGCGGCTTACGGTACGGTGGCTTTGAGGGTGGCGATGAAGGCCAGGAATATTGAGTCTCAGTTGGTGGCTATTGGGGTGATGGTGGTGATGGTGGGACAGTCGCTGCTGAATATTGGGGTGGCGACGGGGGTTTTGCCGACTACGGGTTTGCCGCTGCCGTTTTTTAGTTACGGCGGTTCTTCGATGGTGGCGAGTTTGCTGTTGTCGGGGTTGCTGATTCGGGTGGCGAGGGAGAGTTCTGAGGCTGAGGTGGTTTCTTTGGATGGCCTCCGACAGATGCCCGGAAAGCAGAAGTTACGATCGAACAACGGCAATACACAAGTTGAGTAATTTGTCAATAGTAAACAAACCCGATTTTTGGAAAAAACCGGGTTTGTTTATTTCCTCCCGAACTACTGGCAGAATACCAATTTATAGCAACCGCTATCTTCGCGAAGAACACGGATGTTGAGAAAAGAAGAAATAGGCGATATTAAGGCGGTTCGGGAGCTATATCGTGAGAGAGAAGGTCGATCGACTATTTCCCTCGCCCGTCACCTTTATTTGGCGGTTCTTCTTGTTGTTCTTGAGGTTTAGCTGTGATGTTAGCTAATTCTTTTTTGTCGGGTTTTGGTGTTTCTGGAGTTGAGTTAGCCATTGAATTTTTTCCTAAATAGATGCACCGCTTAATGATATCTTTTCTGGCTACAAATGTATTGCTGTAGATAGGGGGAGGAAAATCAAGACAGACAATTCGATTTGGGCTTTAATATTAGACAGCATTATGTAGATGCAAATGGCTGTAGCTTGCTATACTGCTGGAGGGTTGCAGCCAAACAAATCGGAGGCGGACGCAAAAACACCTTTGTTAAGAATTAAATGCCGAGATGGCGATCTCGAACGATTAACCCTTGCTGCTGCAATTTTCCCAGCATTCGCGTTACTGTTACCAAAAAGAATTGGTTTAAAGCCCCAAGCCCGATCGGGAGAAATTAAAAGAAGACTATTTATTAGTCCAATCCTCTTCCTTCCAGTTAGAGGTCGCTATCTTGCAGTCAACAGTCAACAGTCAACAGTCAACAGTCAACAGTCAACAGTCAACTGAACCGCGTCGTGCAAATCGCATTAGCAATATCTTGATGTGTCAAGCGGATGCTCAAAACAGAGGCCTCTCAAAAGTTATGAAACTGCAAAAAATTGGATTGTCGGGACTCATCTCAATCTTAGCGGTGCTGACTGTAGGCGAGTTTCGGTTTATCCCTAATTCTCAATTTAAAATCATCAATTCTCAGGCCTTGGCTCAAACCCAAGCTGAGCGGAAAGCGGAAGCAGATCGACTTTTAAAGGAAGGGATTCAGCAGTATGATATTAGTCAATTTCAAGCTGCATTGCAGTCTTGGCAACAGGCACTAATAATTTATCTAGAAATTAAAGACCGCCCAGGCGAAGGGTGGGCTCTGGGAAGTCTGGGAATTGCTTACGATTCCCTCGGCGACTACGCCAAAGCGATCGATTACGCTCAGCAGTCGTTGGCGATCGCCCGAGAAATTAAAGACCGCCAAAGCGAGGGGTGGGCTCTGGGAAGTCTGGGAATTGCTTACGATTCCCTCGGCGACTACGCCAAAGCGATCGAGTACGCTCAGCAGTCGTTGGCGATCGCCCGAGAAATTAAAGACCGCCAAAGCGAGGGGACAGCTCTGGGAAATCTGGGAAATGCTTACCGTAACCTCGGCGACTACGCCAAAGCCATCGAGTACGCTCAGCAGCAGTTGGCGATCGCCCGAGAAATTAAAGACCGCTACAGCGAGGGGACAGCTCTGGGAAATCTGGGAAATGCTTACCGCAACCTCGGCGACTACGCCAAAGCCATCGAGTACGCTCAGCAGTGGTTGGCGATCGCCCGAGAAATTAAAGACCGCCGAAGCGAGGGGGGGGCTCTGGGAAATCTGGGACTTGCTTACTTTTCCCTCGGCGACTACGCCAAAGTCATCGAGTACGCTCACCAGCAGTTGGCGATCGCCCGAGAAATTAAAGATCGCCAAAGCGAGGGGGCTGCTCTGGGAATTCTGGGAATTGCTTACGATTCCCTCGGCGACTACGCCAAAGCCATCGAGTACCAACAGCAGTCGTTGGCGATCGCGCGAGAAATTAAAGACCGCGAAAGCGAGGGGAAAGCTCTCGGAAGTCTTGGAATTGCTTACCTTTCCCTCGGCGACTACGCCAAAGCGATCGACTACGCTCAGCAGTGGTTGGCGATCGCCCGAGAAATTAAAGACCGCCAAAGCGAGGGGACGGCTCTCAACAATCTAGGATTCGCTCTCTCCAAATCTGGCAATCTCCCAGCAGCAGAGAAAACCCTACTTGATAGTATTAAAGTTTCGGAATCTCTCCGTGCTGGATTAGGCGATGTCAATAAAGTGTCAATCTTTGAAACTCAAACTAACCCCTACCTCACTTTACAAGAAGTCTTCATTGCTCAGAAAAAAACTAATGACGCTTTAGAAATTGCCGAACGGGGTAGGGCCCGAGCTTTTGTGGAGTTATTGGCATCTCGCCAAGCCCCATCTGCATCTGTCCCAACTACTATCAACCCCCCCAATATCCAGCAAATTCAACAAATCGCTAAAGAGCAAAACGCTACCCTCGTCGAGTATTCCATTATTAGGAATGAAGCCCTCTATATTTGGGTCATCAAGCCGACTGGTGAAATTACCTTTCGCTCCGTTGACCTCAAATCTCTCGACATCAATCTACCCGAAGCCAGCGAAGAGACAAGAGTATCTGCTGCTACCGGGAGGAGAGGATTAAACGAGCAAGATACCGCCTTAGCTGAGATGATTCGCGGCACTCGCGATGCTCTCGGTGTATTGGGGGACACTGCCAATACACAAACAGCTAATTCCCCTACTTCTACCACTGCTAATTCTCGGATAATCTACCCCAAATTACAGCAAAGTTATCAACTACTCATTCAACCCATTGCCGATCTTTTACCTACTGACCCGAATGCTCCTGTCATCTTCATTCCCCATCAATCCCTGTTTTTAGTTCCCTTTGTCGCCTTACAATATCCGACAGGTCAATATTTGATTGAAAAACATACCATCCTCACTGCTCCCGCCATTCAAATTTTGCAGTTCACCCGCCAATCACGGCAAAAAAACCGACAACTTTCTCTCCAAAATAACCTCGTCGTCGGCAATCCAATTATGCCCAAAATAGGCACCCCGCCGCGCCAATTAGATCCCTTACCGGGCAGCGAACGGGAAGCAATTACAATTGCCCAACTTCTGAATACTAAACCGATTACAGGCTCTCAAGCGACTAAAGCATCGATTACTCAACAGATGCTAAAAGCCCGGATTATTCATCTGGCAACTCACGGATTACTCAATGAAGTGAAGAGCCGAGATTTACCGGGAGCGATCGCCCTAGCTCCATCAGGAAATGATGACGGATTGCTGACTTCGAGCGAAATTTTGGATTTAAAATTAAATGCTGAATTAGTGGTATTAAGTGCTTGCAATACTGGCAGAGGAAAAGTGACAGGCGATGGCGTGGTTGGATTATCTCGTGCTTTAATTAGTGCTGGTGTTTCCAGTATTATCGTTTCTCTGTGGTTTGTGCCCGACGATCCGACAGCGCAATTAATGGCAGAATTCTATCGCCAATTACAGAAAAACCCGAATAAAGCTCAAGCTTTGCGGCAAGCGATGCTGATGACAATGAATATGCACCCAAATCCTCAAGATTGGGGGGCGTTTACGCTGATTGGCGAAGCAGAATAAGATTTTTTTCGGCGCTTGCTACACTGCTTGAGGGTTGCAGCCAAACAAATCAGACGATGTGGCAAAAACATCTTTGTTAAGTATTAAATGCCGATCGGCATCTCGACTAACTAACCCTTGCTGCTGCAATTTTCCCAGCATTCGAGTTACTGTTACCCGAGTCGTGCAAATCGCATTAGCAATATCTTGATGTGTCAAGCGGATGTTCAAACGAGTCCCCTCAACCACAGGCTGGCCGAAGTCTTGTTGCAATAATAACAGTAGCTGATACAAACGGTCATCTACTCGCCGCTGTCCGGCGATCGCTAAAATTGATTCCATTTGCCGCAGTCGCCGTACCATTTGAGGCAGCAACTCGTGAGCCAATTGAGGAGAAGCTTCGATTTCCACCATAGAATACCACATCAAATAAACATCTGATGTCGCCGTAGCTCGGTAAGTCTGCAAGCTTGTCAACCACAAACCGAAGCACATTGAAGGCCCCACCCAACCCAAAAGTCCTTCTTCCCCGGTTGGATAAAGCGTGCTCAGTTGTGCTAGACCTTGACAGACTCGCCAAAGGCCTTGCGACATCAAAGGAATGGTTTCGCCCTTGGCATAAAAATGCAAGTTCCGAGTCGCTCCCGTGTTATGCTGGATTTCCGCTAAAAGTGCTTTGGATGTTGGTGGCATATCCGTTATTTCCAGCTAAAAAACACTGGTCTGAGACCTACGGCTCTCACTCTAGCTTACAAAGGTAAAGGTTTGGTAATCGTCAGGTTAGCGGCAAGATAAGCTTTAGTTATTAGTTGTTCGTCATTAGTTTAGGACTTACGTGCGGGTAGCCAGAAACCGGGTTTTTTAGCTTAAATACACGGCTTAAAACCCTCAATTTCGGTTAAAAAACCCGGTTTATTTGTGGGCGAATGCGTCCGGGATTATAGTTGTCAGTCATTGATTGTGAGTTGTTATAATACCAATTCTCCAAAGTTTTGCAACAATGAGTGTGGGTTTGTTTGCTGAAATATTGTGTAAGGTGCGTCGCTCAAAGATTGTGGATATTATTTAAGATTTTTGATGGCGACGCACCCTACAGATACTGTTGTATGAGTTTTGATAATTAATATAACATGACAGAGGGTACGCTGGCTTTGGAAAAATAAATGCACTCGTTATTCTGGGTTTTGCAAAAAAATATTTATGTTCAAAAATCAAGCAGATTATTTGTTAATAAATAGTCGGTTAATGAAGGTTTTATAGAAAAAATAGGGGAGTTGTGAAGTTCGATCGCACTCCCAGGCCTGCGGAGTCAACTGCGGCTATCTGCTGCCACAATTTTCAAGAACTTCTAAAATAGTTCAAGAAGGTATCAAAAGAAAAAAGCAAGGTTTTTCATGGCCGATCAATTAATTCGCGCTACAGCCGCAGAGGGCGGAATTCGCGCTGTAGGCGTCATTACCACCCGCCTCACCGAAGAAGCAAGACGGCGGCACAAGCTCTCCTACGTGGCTACAGCCGCCCTCGGCCGCACGATGTCGGCGGGGCTGTTACTCGCCTCCAGCATGAAACGCCCCGAATCGAGAGTCAACATTCGCATCAAAGGAGATGGGCCGCTGGGCGGACTTCTAATTGATGCGGGACTGGATGGAACGGTTCGAGGTTATGCGGACAATCCCGGAGTGGAACTGCCGCCCAATGCGATCGGCAAACTCGATGTCGGCGGGGCAATAGGCAACGGTTATTTGTACGTGGTGCGGGATGTTGGATACGGCTTCCCTTACTCAAGTACGGTAGAATTGGTTTCCGGCGAAATTGGCGACGATCTGACTCACTATTTGGCAACCTCGGAGCAGACGCCTTCGGCTTTGGTTTTGGGGGTATTTGTGGGGGCTGGGGGGGTGCAAGCGTCTGGGGGCGTGCTGTTGCAGGTTCTGCCGAAGGCGGCAACGGACGAAAAATTGGTGCAAACTCTAGAATCTAGAGTTGCTGCACTGTCGGGCTTTACGCCGCTGCTGCGATCGGGCAAAACGCTGCACGAGATTCTGGAAGAGTTACTGGGAGATATGGGGCTGGAAATTTTCTCGGAAACTCAGATGGTGCGCTTTCACTGCGGCTGTTCGTTCGATCGAGTTTTGGGAGCTTTGAAAATGTTGGGCGAAGCGGAACTCCAAGACATGATTGAAAAAGATGGCGGGGCTGAGGCTACGTGCCATTTCTGCAACGAGGTTTACAAAGCTAACAGCGCTCAGCTTACGGAACTGATCGGCGATTTGCGATCGAACTCCGGTTCTTGAGACGATAACGTGTAATTGGCTCTATTGAGTGCGAGTTAGGGATCGGGGCCTTGACCAATTGCCAATTACGCATTATCAATTACCTAATTGCGAAATTTTGATTTGGGCGGCGCAGGCGATCGGCTCTTGCAGTCTTGGGCCGGCGGGAGTATGTAAAAGTGATGAATACATTTTATAGAGCAGTTGATAGCAGCGTTCTCCGTTTTGAAATAACTAACACAGGCTGGTTGCTGTTTGTGGTAAGCACGATATGAGTCAAGATCGCAAAATACCAGGCCCTTGGTCTGCATCAGAATCATTGGAGTCAACAAAGGATACTTCATCGCTGGTGCCACTTCCAGCAAGGAAAAACCGGGCTGAGCGACTTAAAGAGCTCCGAGAGCTTGTTACTTCGGGAAAACTGCCGGGAGGGCATCTGGAACTACCGCCGAATTTGTCTGGGGAAAACTCGCAGCCGCTGGGGAGACACAATCAGTTGTGGCGGAACTGGTCGAATAAGTGGCAGTTTTGGCTGGCGGTGAGTTTGATGCTGTCGGTGGGTATGGGGTTTGTGGCAATTGCGTCTTTGCTCAACCTGACCTCGCAGTCGAATTGCTCAAAGATTTTTTGGCCGACGGCTTCTGCTAACGATCGCTTTTTTTGCGCTCAAGAAGCAGCTAGCAAGCGGACGGTGGATGATTTGCTTTTGGCGATCGAATTAGTGAATGCTTTGCCACAGGATCACCCGATGCGGCCCAGAATTAACGGTCAAATCGATCGGTGGTCGGAGGATATTCTCAGGTTGGGAAATGCTAGCTTCCAAGAAGGGAATCTGGAGGAGGCGATTGCGATAGCGAACAAGGTTCCTCAAAACGTTCCCGCTTACCCGACGGTGGAAAAGCAGATTGAAAAGTGGCAGTCGATATGGAGCGATTCAGAGAAAATTTACCGCACGGCCGAAGACCACTTGCGTCAGGAAGAGTGGGCGCTGGCTTTCCGCGAAGCTACTCTGCTGTTGGATTCGGGAAATACTTTCTGGGAATCTGCTAAGTACGAGGAATTGACGAAGGCAATTCAGGCGACTCGGGCTGAGGGCAATAATTTGGTAAAAGCCAGGAATAAAGCCTCGGAGGGAGGGTTCGACAATCTGTTGACGGGGATTAAGCTGGCTCAGGGAATTGGTCAAAACAGTTATTTGTATCAAGCTGCCAATAAGCTGATCGCGGAATTTAGCAAGAAAATGATGGATATCGCCCAAAAACGCTTGCAAGCAGGCGATTGGCAGCAGGCGACCGCGATGGCTAACAAGATTCCAGAGTCGGCAAATTTAAAGGAACAAGTTCAGGATTTTAACGAGTTGGCTAATGCTACTTCTCAGGCTTTGACTGGCTCTGTTGATGGTTTGTCTAAGGCGATCGAGTCCGCTCAAAAGTTGAATTCGGGCCGCCCTTTGTACAAACAAGCTCAAGATTTAGTCGGCCGCTGGCAGCAAGAAATCGCTGATGTGAAAGTTTTGGATTTGGCAAGCAGGCTGGCGGCGCCGGGAGGGGTAAATGATTTGAGGGCTGCGATCGCACAATTGCAAACAGTCCCGCAATCAAATCCTCGCTCTGAGCAAGCTCTCCGTCAAATTAGCCGCTTGAGCCGTCAAATCGAACTGCTCGAAGACAGTCCGTATTTGCAAAGAGCGAACGATTTGGCGAGTACGGGCGATCCGAATTCTCTGGAGGCCGCCGTTGCTCAAGCTTCTCGGATCGCTAGAGGTAGGGCGCTTTACGGGGAAGCTCAGGGCAAAATTCAAGCTTGGATCGAGAGGAGACAGCGGCTTGTTGACCAGCCGTTTTTGGACAGAGCTCAGCAGCTAGCGGCGGGCGGCAATTTGGCGGGGGCAATTGAGATGGCCCGCCGGATTCGATCGGGACGGGTGCTTTACGAGCAAGCTCGATCGAACATTCGGACTTGGGAGGCTCAATTTCAGGGCGAGCAAGGTTTGCAGAGCGCCCGTCAGGCCGCCCGAGCGGGGACTGCTGACGCTTTGCAAACGGCAATTTCCCTGGCAAGTCAGGTGCCGCAGTCGAGTTCGCTCCGGTGGCAGGCGAGTGAGGCGATTGATGAGTGGAGCCAGCGGATTTTGGCGCTTGGTGTGGAACAGTCGTCGTCGGATCTGGCTGGGGCGATCGCGACTTTGAAGAAAATTCCCTCGGGCACTCGGGCTTTTGAGCAAGCTCGATCGCAAATCGAAGTTTGGGAGGAGTCGCTGAATCCTCCTGATGCTGAATCTCCCCCTCCCGAACCCCCGGAAACCGAGCCTCCGAGCAGCTCTCCGAGTCGCTAGGTTAACTCGCTTGCCAGACGTTGGGCGGGGGGGTTTAAACCCCCGTCTCACAGCTTGCATTCGGTTAAAACCGACTAAGAATTCATCAATTGCCACCGGATTTGAAAAGATATCCTTAATGGTTAATCGCCAACATTTAAAAATTGGTAAATAAATTCTTTGTATTCCTCTTTCACGGGCAGCTCTTCATCGACTTTGAGTCGCCGCCGCACTGCCACAACTTCTTTGCCTTCGATCGGGTTATAACCTGGTTTATCGTATTTTTCCCAATACAATCCCGTTCCCCGGCGCTGCCAAGCCGGCAGTTCGTTAAAGTTAATTCCGTTTTGAAACAGCAATTCGTTTTTGAAAGCCACCGATTGTTTGTCTAATATAACTGCTGCATTTTCACCCGTTTCGCCATTTTTTCGCAGCATCCAATAACTCCAGCCATTCAAAGCGCAGCGCGCTGCATCTGCTTGGCGCCATAGAAAATAATCTACTACTTGCGATTTGTTGGCTGCGGAACAAATGCGGCTGTCAAAATTGACTGCTGTTTGGGCGGCGCGAGTGAAAGTTGCACTGGCAATACTGGCAGAAATAGAGACAATTTTTTCTAAGCTGCGGTCAAATAAATCCCAATCTGGAGGAAACAAAACTGAGATTTCGTCACTTTCGGTATAAGCGTAAAGGCCGTCTAGTTCTGACAGGAGTGCTTTGGCAGTTTCCACCATTAATTCGTGGAATTTTAAGTCGAAAGGCTTATCAAAACTTGAGGAAGTAAATTTGGAAAAACTGCGACCGTCGGCGCGAATTACTGTGTGAGTTCCCGGCAATAAACGCAGGCTGTGAAAATATTCAAGATCGCGCATTTTTTTTTCAAATGTCTGATTGTCCATGAATAACTTCCTCTGCGGGCCAGGTTTTTACTTCAAAGGTAAATTTTTCTGCTATGCGGGCGGAAAACAGCCGTTCAAACCCTTCGGCGTAACTGGGCAATACCATTTTTTTTAGAGTAGCATAAATTGCTATGTCTGGAATTTTAGATTTGCCCGATCGCTTTTGATTTCGAGCTAAACAGTCGCTGACTGTTGATTCAAAGTAGTAACCGATGATTTGGGCATTATAGGTGCGACCGATATCAATCAGCGGTCTGCGATCGAGAACTTCGGGATTGGTGTTGTCAACCGCGACTGAATCACCTGCTTGCAGTGCATTTTCAATTAATTGAATTTGTCGGCGCGATTTATTTCTATTGTTTCGCATTAAATCTTTGCTGACTAAAACGTGCGTGGCAGCTAAATAGTCGCGGAAAAATGTGCTTTTTCCCGATGCTTGCAATCCCATTAAAATGACTAATTCCATGAGAGGCTAAACATCCGCCGCGTTCAAGTGCATCATTGCCCAAGTGGTGTAAGTGCCGATCGGACTCCAAAGTATGTAAGGCAGCAATAACAGGGCGGCAGACTCCGAAACTTGCAAGACGCTTAAAGCTAGCAGCACGCTTAAAATAGCGCCCGTTCCGCCGATAATTGTCCCGACTTTCAGGCTACGCAATTTGCACATAACGGGCGTGTAAGAAATAGTCACTATTTCTAAAAGCAGGTACAAACCCATTCTCAGCCAAGTTTCCTGAGTACCGGGTTCTTTTTCCCAAACAATCACTGCTGACCAAGCTGCACAAATAAAAATTACTGTCCAAATTACGGGAATTGCTTTTTCAATTACTAGCCATCTCGGACGCTGCAAGCGGTTGAACCATTGGATGTCGCTGGGCGCGATTATGTTAGCGGCTAAAGCTACTACAAAGGCGACTCCTCCAATTACCATCCAGGATTTAATCATTTCTCTACCTTTGGCTAGATTTACGGTTTAGATTAAATATACATTTTAGGTAATTCCGACGGAAAATACATCTGCATCCAGTCTTAAATTTATAATTCACAGGTAACTTAGACTTATTGAAAACTGTAAATTTATTGCCTTCACAGTCCTGGACGCAGAACTTAATTATGTAGGGTGCGCACTGCGCACCTTACCGCTATAAGTAGCGCTTAATCTTTCAACGAAATTGGCGGCTAGCCGAGTCGGTGATGCTGTTCTAATTCTAAACTAGAGTCATCATCTTTTTTGGGAACCAGAAGCGTATTTTCGCTGCTCGGTTGCAACACGGCTTTAATCACTTGGAGAAAACGGTTAGGCTTTTTAGTTTGACCGTTGAGACTGCGGCGGTCTTGCACTTTTTGAGAAAGGTGCCGCATTACAGATAAATCGAGTTCATCGATGAAATGGTCTGCGATACGTTCTCCCATTAAATCAATAGCTTCAGCATACTGATCGGTCAGCGTTTCTATGGCATCGTATGCTTCGTCAGCAACTTGACTTGCTACTGTTTTATTTTGGTCGCCTGATGTCTGGGAATGGCTGCGGCGCCGATCTAAAAGACTTTGGTACTCAGCAATGCTCATTCCCAAATTGTAAAGATGGTGGTGAGCGTGATCCATCAAATCTACTTCACTGGGATAGAAGAAACCGCGAGTGCTGTTGATGCCGTGCAGTTTGGCCCAACGCCGCAGATTTGTCTCATCTTGCAGTTGGTATCGCTCCAACATTTGAGCTGTGTTCAGCTCTACTTCTGGCGTAACTTTGAAATCGCTCATCGGTAAATCCTCGCTGGTGAGTAAATAAATAAAATTGAAACTTAGAATCTGTGATTTGGGTGCAGTCTGAAAATGACGATCGATCCTTTGATGGCATTCACGGAAGTCTTGCGGGCATTTGCTAGCCGTCGATCGTGCGATCGTGCGATCGAGTCCGAGGATTTCAGGGTAGCGTACTTTTGGGCTTTGTCTCGATCGCATCCGGGAGCGAGTGCATTGGGTTAATAATATAGCTGATTTAGTGTTTCAACAACCGTTAAAAATAGTAAAGTTTGATTTTTTGCCTTGAATTGTTAGTAATGTTGAGCTATAATAGTCTAAACAACAGTGCAATTAGTAATTTTAGTAGTTGCCAACGAGATTCTTAGTATGCCTGTATACGATTATTTTTGTCCCAAAAACAACCAGCAGTTAGAAGTTTCGCACAGCATGAACCTGGAAGTTTCGACTTGGGGCCAACTGTGCGAGTTGGCTAAGTGCGAACCCGGGGACACTCCCGCAGATGCTCCGGTACGCCGGCTGCTGAGCGCTCCGAGGTTGATGAAGCCGACATCCGACACCGATTATAAAAATTCGGGTTTCAGCAAGTACGTGAAGCGGGATGAAGGGGTTTATGAAAATGTTACGGCTAAGGACGGTGAAAGCCGTATTGTCAATCGAGATGGCAAGCCCCTTAAAGACTGAAGATCCACAATAATCAAGTTTTCAGTTGGGTGAATTACAGATATTGGGTAGGGACATGGCACTGCCGTGTCGTGCCTTTTATCCGATTGAAAAGTGCTATATTATTCAGATCGTATTATGCCGATGCAGAGGGAAACAATACCAGCGACCGGACATAATATTATTAGCCAAACCAATCTTTCATTTTTTGTTTGGCTTGTTCTTTAGTATCAGCATTAATGTATACTGAAACAGTAGCTATTGCCGCCAGCAATACTCCCAAATCGTCTGTAAATCCGATGCCGACTAATATATCGGGAATGGCATCGACAGGAGATATAAAATAGGTTAAAGCTCCAACTACAACTCCTTTTGCCCAAGCAGGCACGTTTGGGTTCTGAGCCGTATAGTAGAGAATCAAAGCTTTTTCAACTACTTCTCTTCCTGCGGTTAAAGCAAAGTTTTTAAGTTTAGTCCAAAAACTTTCATCTGAATAGTTAATTTGGGGGTTGCTGAGGTTTGTTGTGGTTCCTTTTCGGTCGATCGCATCGAGAGGAATGCCCTTAGTTTTAAGCTGGGAAACAGCAGAATTGAAGGATGCTGATGCCTGATTTTTATTAGGGGCTGCCTCCCGTATTTGTTTCATGTCTGCGATGAATTCCTGCATGGCTTGGATTTGCAAGTCGGAAACCGCCAGCAGTTTTTTTGCGGATTGGATCGCCTCGCTTTCTGCGGGATGCAGCGTCTTATTTGCCCCAGCAATGTTAATTAAAAAATACATGACTCCCAAACGCAGCGGTTCTTCTGAGTGGCTGAGTGTTTGCAAACAGTCGCTGAGTGAAGGGGGACTGGCTGTGTAGGATTGGATTTGAGTCTTTGCAGAGTCAGAAAATTTGTCTAAATTTATGGTTTTAAACAACAAATCTAGTTCGTCAATATCAACGGAACCATCGGCGGCTGCGATCGCAAACAAAGAACCATAAAAAGCTAAAAGTTCGCTTTCTGAGGATGTGGCAAAAATATCTCTCTCGGACATGATGGTACTTCGATCGATCGCGACGCTTTGTATTTTATCACAAAACTCAGCGCGCCATGATTTCAGAAATCGGCAATAATTTGAGAGAGGATGACACAATGGAGAATTTTTTATGAAAGTTGCGATCGTCGGCTGCGGCTATGTGGGTACTGCGACAGCTAAAAATTTACGCAGCAAATCTGATTGTACCGTGACGGCGACAACTACGACGGCGAGCCGAGTAGTTGAATTGGAGGGAGTCGCGCAGCGGGTAGCCGTGCTCAAGGGAAATGACAAAGAGGCAATGACGGCTGTATTGCAAGAACAAGATGGTGTTATGCTGTGCGTCGGTGCTCCAAATTCTCAGGCTTATCGGGAGAGTTATTTAGAGACTGCGACAACTTTAGTATCGGTTTTACAGCAGATACCGACAGTAAAGCAGGTTATTTATACGGGTACTTATTCTGTGTATGGCGATCGCCAAGGTGAATTGGTAAATGAAGAATCACCCGTCGCGCCTGCTAATGCAAACAGTGAAATTCTCGCAGAAACAGAACGGGTTTTATTAGCAGCATCTAGTCCCAATCTTCATGTCTGCATTCTCCGTTTGGGAGGAATTTATGGGCCTGGGCGAGAATTAGTTAAAATCTTTGGAGGCGGGGCTGGTAGCACTCGTCCCGGTAGGGGGGAAGATGCTACTAATTGGGTGCATCGAGATGATATTGTTGGGGGGTTAACTTTTGCTTTGGAAAATCGATTGCAGGGAATTTACAATTTAGTCGGGGATGTGTCACTATCCAGTGGTGAATTGCTCGATCGCATTTTTGAAACTCACAATCTGCCTAAAGTTTCTTGGGATGGAAGTCCTAGCGTGCGGCCTTATAATGCGAGGGTGTCGAATCAAAAGATTAAGGCGGCTGGTTATCAGTTTGTTCATCCTGAGATTAGGGAGTTTTAGTTAGTTGGGCGATCGCTCTTTTTCTTTACCGCAGATGCAGGCGGATAGACGCGGATGAACGCGGATGCATGAAAGAGCGATCGGACTTCACTTAGGTTGTGTTAAATCTTATTTGATGACACCGCTAATTCTTTCTCTTCTTCCCAAGACAGTGATATTTGAAGTTGTCCTGATACTGTAAATGTTTGAGCTGCCAACAGTGCCGTCTCTAAATTTACACACATCCGGGCGGAATAATTACCTTCTTGTCCGCCGATAACTAGCTTTTCTATTGCATCTGGTTTTGATGGATCTACTAAATTATGGAAGCTAACGTTATCAAAAGTTACGTTAACAATATATTTGCCGGATTCGCCGCCACCAATGCTCATATAACACTCGTCATCTGCACCCAAGGTAACTAAAGTTTTAGTTTTCCCATTTAACTCGCGGATGGCTTGTTCTATTTGACTCCAAGTAGGACTTTCTATTAAATCACCTTCATCCTGGTTGCCAACCCAATTTTCTGCTGATAGGTTTAACACAAACATTATCGCCTGATTATATTTGGGGTGCGATCGCTCTCTTCTTCATCCGCGTTCATCCGTGTTCATCTGCCTTCATCTGCGGTCAAAAAAAGGGCGATCGCTTCTCAATTTCTACCCGCGCACCATCACCCACCAAATTATCCCATAATCCCAGCAAAAAAGTCGATCGTCTCTTTCAACGCTTTCACAAACACATCAATCTCCTCGCGAGTATTGTAAAAATACAAACTCGCTCTGGCAGTAGATGAAATATTCAAATAGCGGTGCAAAGCTTGCGTGCAGTGATGCCCGGAACGAATCGCGACTCCCTCCTGATCTAACAAGGTAGACAAGTCTTGAGGGTGAATTTCTCCCGCAGTAAATGCCGCCAAAGCTGCCCTACCTTCGCCGTTGCTGTCTGGCTGCGGCCCGTAAATTTTGATTTCGGGAATTTGCCGCAATTGTTGGAACATATAAGCAGTCAATTCTGCTTCGCAAGCGTGAATCTTATCCATGCCAATGTTACTAAGATAATCGATTGCTGCACCGAGGGCGATCGCCTCTCCGATTGCAGGCGTGCCGGCCTCAAATTTGTGCGGCAAATCGGCATAAGTTGAATATTCTAAAAACACGTCAGCAATCATCTCGCCGCCGCCGAAAAACGGAGGCATTTCTCTCAGCAAGTCCAGTTTACCGTACAGAAAACCGATGCCAGTCGGAGCGCACATTTTGTGACCGGAAGCAACCAGCCAATCGCAATCAATTGCTTGCACGTCTACTATCATGTGCGGCACGCTTTGGCAAGCATCTATTAAAACTTTCGCGCCGAAACTGTGGGCAATTTCGCAGATTTCTTTGACTGGACTGATGCAGCCCAAAGTATTAGAAACGTGAACGATTGAAACCAACTTAGTTTTATTAGAAATCAGCGTTTTAAACTGTGCTAAATCAAACTCCTGAGTCTCCGTCAACTCAACAAACTTCAGCACCGCGCCAGTTTTTTGAGCAATCATTTGCCAAGGCACCAGATTGCTGTGGTGTTCCATTACCGACAGGATAATTTCATCTCCGGCTTGCAGATTGCTCAAGCCCCAAGAATAAGCAACCAAATTAATCGCTTCGGTGGCGTTGCGAGTGTAAACAATTTCTTGCCGCGACGCGGCATTTACAAACGCCGCAACTTTGTCTCTCGCACCTTCGTAAGCATCAGTTGCTTTGGCGCTGAGAGTGTGAGCGCCGCGGTGCACGTTTGCATTGTATTGTTCGTAGTAGTCGCGCCAAGCGTTGAGCACAGCTAGGGGTTTTTGAGAAGTAGCTGCATTGTCTAAATAAACTAGCGGTTTGCCGTTGACTTTTTGAGTCAAAATTGGGAAGTCGCCGCGAACTTTTGATGCAAGTGTTTTTTCTTGAATAAGTGTCATAATTTTTGAAGTTAGTATTGTTGTGGAACTCGCTTATAGGGCCTATTCTGAAACCCGGAGATCCCCCCTAACCCCCCTTAATAAGGGGGGGGACAAGAGTATTCTCAAAGTCCCTCTTATCCAGGGAGGGACAAGAGTATTCTCAAAGTCCCCCTTCTTAAGGGGGATTTAGGGGGATCTCCGGCTTTGATTGCAAAGGTAATAAAACACCCCCCAGTCTGTTGCTAATTCCTTTATCCTTGGATAGCCACGCAGGTAGAAAGCATTTTTGCCACACCTACAATTGGCAACTGATTGAGAATTTCTGCTGCAAAAGCATCGATTAGCAAATAGCGGCTTCTTTCTAAATCCAAACCGCGACTTTGCAAGTAGAAAAGTTCATCGTCTTCTAATTGGCTGACAGTTGCACCGTGGGAACATTTAACGTTGTCGGCGACAATTTCCAACTGCGGTTTGGTATCTACGCGAGCTCTCGGCGACAGCAACAAATTTCGGCTCAATTGTCCGGCATCTGTCAATTGTGCGGCTTTGCGAACGAAAACTTTGCCGTTAAATACAGCACGAGCTTTGTTGCCGATAATGCACTTGTGCAATTGGCGGCTTGTACCGTGAGGGTGATTGAAATCGATTAAACTGTGAGTGTCAGATAACTGTTCGCCAAAGGCTACGGTTAAACCGTTTAGAGTTGTTTCAGTGGCTTCGCCACGCTGAAATACTTCTAAATTGTGCCGCGATATTTTGCCTCCCAAACTGATAGCATGACAAGTATAACGGCTATTGCGAGATTGCTCGATCGCACTTTTGCCGATATGAACGACTTCCCCACCTTCCCGCTGAAGCCGAACGTGATTCACAGTCGCGTTTTCGCCGACAACAACATCCGTTACAGCATTAGTAAATGCAGCGACATTACCGATAGTTGCGTAATCCTCAATCAGCGTGATGCTGCTTCCAGGCTCAGCTATGACCAAGCAGTGCGGCTGGGACATCGTGGGAGATGAACCTGGTGCTGTCAGGAACAGCAAGTGAATCGGAAGGTCGATCGACATATTAGCCGGCACGAACACCACCGCAGAATCCGCTAAACCCGCCATATTCAGCGCGGTAAACACCTCAGTTTGCTGCCTGTACTTGCTCAAAACATCGGCGATCCGTCCTTGATATTTTTCGGGTACATTAGATAGATTACCTGCGTAAAAGTCGATCCTCTTCGTTGGCGTAGCCCCCGTAGGGGCGGGCTCCGCTAACGGCAAATCCGGCAAAACCGACGACTCCACCGTTGACAAATCCGGTGCATAAAAACCGTTGACAAATACCAATCTTAATGGTAAATCATCCCGATTTTTCACTGGCATAATGATATCAGCCAGCTTAACTTTTGACTGATTGCTCTGGGGTATATGAAAAGGAATTTGCAACACCGGCGACAAATCAGTAAAGCGCCATTCCTCATCCTTCACCGTCGGAAAACTCGAAGCAAGCACGTATTCCGTCGCCGCATCCCGCAAATCCTGCAACCCGTAAGCCGCACTTTTACTATTAGCAGCCTCCAACTTGCTGCACTGATTCACCAAATCAGCCAAAAACATTTCCCTACTAGCAACTTGCGTATTTATCATCGCGCGCCCACTCCTGCTGCTTCCTCTTCCACAACCCAGTCATAACCGCGCTCTTCCAACTCCAGCGCCAACTCTTTCGGACCAGTCAAGATAATTCTGCCGGCTTCCATCACGTGAATAAAATCAGGAATAATGTAATTCAGCAACCGCTGATAGTGAGTAATCACCAACATCGAATTTTCAGCAGTTGACAACTGATTCACACCGCCGGCAACAATCTTGAGAGCATCGATATCCAAACCCGAATCAGTCTCGTCCAAAATAGCTAATTTCGGTTCCAAAAGCGCCATTTGCAAAATTTCATTCCGCTTTTTCTCGCCACCGGAAAAACCCTCATTAACGCTGCGGCCTAAAAAAGAATCATTCATCTTGACAATATCCAGCTTTTCCTCGATTAAATCTTGGAAATCAAAAGCATCCAATTCTTCCAAGCCGCGATGTTTGCGGTGAGAATTGTAAGCCACGCGCAAGAAATCCAGATTGCTAACGCCCGGAATTTCCAAAGGATATTGGAACGCTAGGAAAACGCCAGCCAAAGAACGTTCTTCCGGCGGTAATTCCAGCAAATTTTGACCTAGAAAAGTAACTTCTCCGCCCGTTACCGTATAAGCAGGATGACCGGCTAATATCTTGGATAAAGTGCTTTTCCCCGAACCGTTCGGGCCCATAATCGCGTGAATTTCACCCGCTTTAATTTCCAGATTCAAACCCTTAAGGATTTGAGTATCTTCCACATTCGCAGTTAAATCGCGGACGGATAGCACCACTTGACTATTTTCAACAATCATCTCTTTTTGTCCTTTGCCTCAATGCACTTTACAGTTTTTTTTCATTTCTAGGCTGTGCCGATTGCTGACAACTTAACGTAAAACCTAGCGTCTCTTTTGTTTGTATCGAAGTTTCGATCCCCCCTAACCCCCCTTAATAAGGGGGGGACAAGAGTGTTTTCAAAGTCCCCATTATTAAGGAAGAATAATAGTGTTCTCAAAGTCCCCCTTCTTAAGGGGGATTTAGGGGGATCTAGACTCGAATAAAAGCGACATTTATTATGGGTTGCAATCTTAAGTTGTCACCAATCGACTCGGCCTGGAAGGGTTTCTCGCTCGCGAAAATTATCCGACACTTCCTTCCAGTTTCAGACTCAACAACTTGTCAGCTTCCGCCGCAAATTCCATCGGCAACTGATTGAAAACATCTTTACAGAAACCGCTAATCATCATAGAAATAGCATTTTCTGCGGAAATTCCCCGCTGTGCGAAGAAGAACAATTGCTCTTCTCCAATCTTAGAAGTAGAAGCTTCGTGTTCCACTTTAGCAGTGTGGTTCTGCACTTGAATATAAGGGAAAGTATTCGCTTGAGCGTTATCCCCAATCAGCATCGAATCGCATTGAGAGTAATTGCGAGAGCCTTTAGCATTAGGCCCCATTTTCACTAAGCCGCGATAGCTGTTGGATGAATTTCCCGCAGAAATTCCCTTAGAAATAATCGTGCTGCGAGTGTTTTTACCGACGTGGATCATTTTGGTGCCGGTGTCAGCTTGCTGTTTGTTATTTGTCAGCGCTACCGAGTAGAATTCGCCCACCGAGTTGTCGCCGACTAACACGCAACTGGGATATTTCCAAGTAATCGCGGAACCGGTTTCTACTTGTGTCCAAGAAATCTTAGAATTTACTCCTTGACACAAACCCCGTTTCGTCACGAAGTTGTAAATGCCGCCTTTGCCGTTGGCGTCGCCAGCGTACCAGTTTTGCACTGTGGAGTATTTGATGTCGGCATTGTCCATTGTTACCAATTCCACGACGGCGGCGTGCAGTTGATTGGTGTCAAACATCGGCGCGGTGCAGCCTTCTAGGTAAGACACAGAACTGTTTTCTTCTGCGACAATTAGGGTGCGCTCGAACTGGCCGGAATCTCCGTTGTTGATGCGGAAATAGGTTGACAGTTCCATCGGGCATTTTACGCCTTTGGGAATGTAAACAAAGGAACCGTCGCTGAATACAGCGGAGTTGAGGGCTGCGAAAAAGTTGTCGCCGACTGGTACGACGCTGCCGAGATATTTTTCTATTAGTTCGGGATAATCTTTGACAGCTTCTGAGATGGAACAGAATATTACGCCGTCTTTGGCTAGCTTTTCTCTAAATGTTGTGGCAATTGAAACGCTGTCGAAAACAGCGTCAACTGCAACATTTCCGAGTCGCCTTTGTTCGGAGAGGGGAATACCGAGTTTCTCGAAGGTTTCTAGCAGTGTCGGGTCAACTTCGTCCAAACTGTTGAGCTTTTTGGGCTTTTGTTTGGGCGCGGAATAGTAGATAATTTGTTGGTAGTCGATCGCGGGATAGTTGACGTGAGGCCAGGTGGGCTCGGTCATTGTCAGCCACTTGCGGTATGCTTTGAGGCGGAATTGCAGCATGAATTCCGGTTCGTTTTTCTTGGCGGAAATCAGGCGGACTACATCTTCGCTCAAGCCGCGGGGGATGGTGTCTGACTCGATGTCGGTGACGAAACCGTATTTGTAGGGCTGGTTGACTAAGGTTTTGACTGTGGTAGAACTCATTATTTTGCGTGTTCAGTGTTCTAGATAATGCTCTCTGGATGGCAGACGGGGCAATGCCTGTCTGGGCTTGAGCGAGTTCTGCTGGACTGCTCGGTTGAGTTAAACAACAAGTTTGTTGCTTTACTATATTTTAAGCTACATTAACAATAGTGATATTGTCAAAGTCAAATTAATAATTTTTTGTGAAGATGATGGAGACTACTCAGCAGACTTCCACGAAACAAGACATCCTGCAATATTTGCTTAAGGGGGATAAAGGGACGGCTCTTGAGTTGGCGGAGTCTTTGGATATCAGCCCGCAGGCGATTCGCCGTCACTTGAAGGATTTGGAAGTGGAGGGGTTGATTCAGTATCAGTCGGTTCAGGCTGGGATGGGGCGGCCGCAGCACATTTATGAGCTTACCAGTTTGGGGCGCGATCGCTTCCCGAACCGTTACGGCGATTTTGCAGTCTCTTTCTTGGATACGTTGGCGGAAACCGTCGGCCGCGAGCAAGTGATTAGTATCCTGCGAAAACAGTGGCAGCGCAAGGCTACGGACTATCGGCGGCTGGTGGGTGCGGGTTCGCTGCAAGAGAGGGTGACTAAGTTGGTGGAACTCCGCAGGGCTGAAGGTTATATGGCTGAGTGTTATCCTGTAGAATCTGTAGAGGTGGGGATGTGCGATCGCGCTGGTTTGGGCGATCGATTTGTGTTGATGGAACACAACTGCGCGATTTCTAATGTTGCTGAAACTTTTCCGAGTGTGTGCGGCAATGAGTTGGAAATGTTTGCAGCGGTTTTGCCGGACTGTACTGTGGAGCGGACTCACTGGATTATTAATGGGGAACACCGCTGCGGTTATTTGATTGCAAGAAGGAAGGAAGAAGTTCGGCAACGGATTTTGTAACGGATTTAACGGATGTCACGGATGAAAGTTCGGCAACGGATGAGTGTAACGGATGTCACGGATGTCAGGGATTACCAATTACCGATTACCGATTAGCAATTACCAATTTTTAATATATGGAACCGCTAGCAGATTTTTTAAAGCCGGAAGAGTGTGCGGAAGTTGATATGGCGCTGCTGTCGTCGAAGGAAAAGTTTTCGGCGCGGGTGGCAATTTATGCTTTGAGGGTGCTCAAGCAAATTGCTGGGGAGACTGGTTTGCCGGTGGCTGAGGTGACTAATGGGCAGGTGATGGATTGGATTAAGAATGATGAGAGTATTAAAGGGTCGATCGAACTTGATGCTAGTTTTGAAAACTTTTTTACGAATTTGGTAATTGCGTCTTTGCGGCCTTTGAGGCAAATTGCGACAGAAGCTGAAAGTGCGATCGAACAATTAACAGTTAAGCAGGTTGTGGCGTGGTTTGTGAAGGATGGGAAGATTCGCAGAGAGCAGGGTGTCGATGCGGCTTTTTTGGACTTGTGAGTTAAAGGTCGATCGGCAACACTGGCAAATAATACGTCAAACTCGGCGATTGGGGGCTGTTTCGGGCGATCGAAAAAAAGTTTTGACAAAGGGGTTGACAGACAAAGGAAAACTTGATAAGGTAATTAAGTCGAGCGAAAGAGATGCAGCGCATCAAACTTAACGCAGACACAGGATTTAAAGTTTTCAAAGCTTTCCTGGTGCTTATGATGTAATGGAACCACTCCGATCCATCCCGAACTCGGTTGTTAAACGTTGCTATGGCGAAGATACTCGGCGGGTCACTGCCCGGTAAAATAGCTCAGTGCCAGGTTAATAATAAATTAAAGCTCTTTTCCCGCAACAACGGAAAAGGGCTTTAGTTTTTGGGGGAGTTGTTAGTCATTGTGAATCAGCAATTTAAACTTTTAATTTATTGAGCCATAAAAAGTGAAACCTATTAGATTAACTAATCATGCTCAGGAACAGGCGATTGAAAGAGGTACAAATGAAGCAGAAATTATTGATACCATTATTACAGGTAATCGACAACCTGCTAAAAATGGTAGGTACAAATATCAAGCTACTTTTCAGTATAATAATGAGTGGCAGGATAAGTTCTACTCTCTCAAGAAAGTAGTACCGGTTGTTGCTGAGACTGATACTGAGTTAGTCGTTATCACAGTATATACTTTTTATTTTTGAGGTGAAAATTTATGAAGATTAGTTATGATTCCGAAATTGATGCTCTCTACATTAGACTTGTAGAAGGTAATCATCAGTGTCGCACTTTACAGTTAACTGACGAAATTGCTTTAAATATTGGGGAAAATGAGTTATTGGTAGGGATAGAAGTTTTAGATGCTAAACAGGTTTTAGGTAGTGGAAATGTACCTAATGTAGTGCTAGAAAATATAGCTTTTACCGTAGCTTAAATAGGGAAAGCGATCGCCCTTAATTTTAGCAGTCAATAGTGGGCGATCGCCTTCCGCCTTCCTCATAGCCAGAATCGCGGGCAAAAGTTGCTGCCTAAACTGTGCTATATTTTTGGCTAATTTGTCGAAGCAATTTAGTGAAATTGTCCTTGTCTGATTCATTTTGAAACCTATCTACTACCTCTTTTAACCTAGACAAGTCATTGGTATAGTTCTCCTCAGATAGCTGTGACACTAATTGCGACGAGAAAAATTTTCCTAAATCAGGTTCATTAGATAAGACGTCTACAACATCTTTCAACTTAGACAAGTTCTGACTGTACTTCTCGTCTGATAAAATAGCTACTGCATTTTTTAATTGTGGCAACTTGTTTTTATACTTCTCATTAGAAACCAGATCCGATAAGTTTTTGTCACTCCCCACTATAGTTACTAACTCTTGCAACTTAGATAAATTGGTAGAGTATTTCTCGTCTGACAAAATATCTACTACCGTTTTCAACTTAGGAATGAAAATTTAATAACTTGAGCGTCTGCTAAATAGTCGGAACTGCACGATAATTCCATTTGGGTAGGTACTCATCAAAAATAATTTTCATTGTTTCTTTAAATCCCTTAGCTACTTTTCGACCAGTTTCATAAATTTTATCGCTCAC
>NZ_JAUBPE010000072.1:0-42120 GCF_036700565.1 Microcoleus pseudofavosus SVA1_A4 | reverse complement strand
GATAGTCTTACCCGATGGTAATATCTGATTGCCTCTTCTATGATACATTATTGCGTTGACAATTAATCCACCCTGCTAACCCCCCCTTGTTAAGGGGGGGGACAAGAGAGGAAGAAGAGGTGACAGGAGAAGCAGAACCTCTTGCTCCCCCCTTAGCAAGGGGGGCTGGGGGGGTTCTTGCTCAACAGCTACGGGAAGCATTAGCAGCATCCGGGAAAGAGCGAATTCGAGATTTAGTGAAAAATCCCCTGAGATGTTCGCTATTGTGCGGCACTTGGCAATCCTTGGATGGGGATTTACCGGATACTAAGGCTAAGCTTTATCGGCGGTTTGTGACAGCTTTGTATCAGTGGAAAAAAACGCGCCTGAATTGGATTCAGCAGCAGGAATTGAATGTGGCTTTGGGGAAATTGGCACTTTCAGGGATGCTAAATGAAACGTCGCGGTTTCAGTTGCGAGAAAGTGTGGGATATCGGGTGATGGGTGCATCGCAGTTTGAGTTAGCTTGTCGTTTGGGTTGGCTGAATTTAGTGGCGAGGGATGGGGAGACGCTGGAAGGGATTTATGCTTTTTACCATCCGACGTTTCAGGAATATTTTGCGGCGTTGGCGGTTGAGGATTGGCACTTTTTCTTGAATCATATTCCTAAGAATCCGCAACATCCTGATGCTCGATACCGCATTTTTGAGAAGCAGTGGAAAGAGGTGATTTTGCTGTGGTTGGGGCGTGAGGAGGTTGGGAAGGAGGAAAAGGAAGCGTTTATTAAGGCGTTGGTTAAGTTTAAGGTTGGGTGGGATAAATTTTATGGATATCGGGCATATTTTCTAGCGGCTGCGGGGATTGCTGAGTTTAAAGATTGTAGTCTTGCTGATGAGATTGTGTCGCAGATTGTTATTTTGGGATTTGGTTATTTTAATAAGCAAAAACAGGAGTGGCGGACATTTCTCGATCCAATTGTTGATAGAGCAAGGGAAGTTCTGAAAGAGACGGATCGGGAAAAAGCGGGTTCCGCTTTAGTCGAGTTAATCCGCAATTCAGGTGATGAATATACCCGGAGGCGAGCGACAAAAAGCTTAGGGGAAATCTGCAAACATTGCCCAGAAACGATCTCCGCTTTAGTCGAATTAATCAATATTTCTCAGGATGAAGTTACCCGATGGCAAGTGGCAGATAGCTTATTGACAATTGACACAGATAACCCAGTGGCGATCAATACTTTATTGGAGTTAATCCACAATTCACTTGAGAAAAATACCTGGAAGCGAGCGGCATATAGCTTAGGAAAAATAGGCACCCATCACCCAGAAGTGATCGCCACTTTAGTCGATTTAATCCGCAATTCAGTTGAGCGAGATACCGATATCTGGTTGATCGGGTACAAACTGTTGTATGGCTTAGATACCTGGAAGATAGCGGCTTATAGCTTAGAGAAAATAGGCAAAGATAACCCAGTTGCGATCGCTGCTTTAGTCGATTTAATCCGCTATTCAGATAATAAAGTTGCCCAAGGGCGATCAGCAGAAATATTAGGTAAGATAGACAAAGATAACCCAGTAGCGATCGAAACTTTATTGGAGTTAATCCGCAACTATCGTGAGAAAGATAATCGTTATCAAGCGGCACAAAGATTAGCAACAATTGGCAAAAATAACCCTGTTGCGATCGCTGCTTTAGTCGAGTTAATAAGCACTTCTCGCAATCAAGTTACCCGGTGGCGAGCCGCAGAATGCTTAGGGAAAATAGATAAAGATAACCCAGTTGCAATCAGCGCTTTAGTCGAGTTAAGCCGCAATTCCAATGAAAGGACCCGGTGGTCAGCGGCAGATAGCTTAGGTAAAATAGGCAAAGATAACCCAGTTGCGATCGCCGCTTTAGTCGAGTTAATCCGCAATTCCGGTGCTGAAAGTACCCGGTGTCAAGCGATAAAAAGCTTAGGGGCAATAGGCAAAACTAACCCAGAAGCAATCTCCGCTTTAGTCGAGTTGCTCGGTACTTCTCAAGGTGAATATACCCAGCTTCAAGCGGTATCTAGCTTAGGGAAAATAGATAACAATAACCCAGTTGCGCTCTCCATTTTAGTCGAGTTGCTCGGCACTTCTCAGAATGCATATCATCTGTGGGAATTGGGAAATAAATTAGAAAAAATAGGCAAAAATAACCCAGTTGCGATCGCCGCTTTCGTCGAGTTAATACGCAATTCAGGTGATGAACTGACCAGGCTTCAAGCGGCAGAATTCTTAGGGAAAATAGACAAAAATAACCCAGTTGCGCTCGCCACCTTAGTCGAGTTAATCCGCAATTCAGGTAATGCAGATACCCGGTGTCGAGCGGCATCTAGCTTAGGGAGAATAGAGAAATATCACCCAGTTGCGATCGCGACTTTAATAGAGTTGATTCCTAATTATCACCCTGAATATTCTATTTTTGACCCGGCAGATAGCTTACTGAAAATTATGAAAGGTAAACACTTCGCCACCGCAGTCTCAGGTTTGAAAAGTCGCCTAACTTCGGAAATCTACAAAAATGATTTTGGTCGGAATGAAAGATGTCACGAAGTCATCTGGGAGTGTGCCGAAAATATGACTTACCCAGAATTTTATCAAGCATGGCACGCTTAACCCACCGCTGGAATTGCCCTTAACAGGTTTTCCGCCAAATCAAGAGGACTTGCCGAATGCGGTACAGAATTGGATGGGAGGGATGGGTTCGCGATCCAGGGGTCGGACACGGCAATGCCGTTTCCCTACAGGTATTACAAAAACGTGCGATCGA
Organism: Microcoleus pseudofavosus SVA1_A4; assembly: GCF_036700565.1. NCBI lineage: Bacteria > Bacillati > Cyanobacteriota > Cyanophyceae > Oscillatoriales > Microcoleaceae > Microcoleus > Microcoleus pseudofavosus. Next base: position 39,348 of record NZ_JAUBPE010000072.1, on the reverse strand, counting down.
ACACCACATATCATCGGATGAAATACGGTAGGGACACGGCACTGCCGTGTCCCTACACATATTGCGTACCAGACCCTCGCGGATAACAGACAAAAATGCGCGATCGATCAAAAGCAGATGCGAACAAATAGTTTAACCTGCGATACTAATTCACAGATGCCATCAACCGAGCCTCCCAAAGACTCCCCCAAACCATGCCCAAACCAAAAAAGACCCCCGCCAAAACCTACACTGAAATCAACCTCAGCGACCCCCAATACTACTTCAACCGAGAACAAAGCTGGCTGGAGTTCAACAACCGCGTACTCCACGAAGCCCTCGACCCCCGCACGCCCCTCCTAGAAAGACTCAAATTTCTCGCTATTTTTAGCTCCAACCTAGACGAATACTTCATGGTGCGCGTGGCCGCCCTCAAACAGCAAGTAGAAGCAAAAGTCAGCAAATTGACCTCCGACGGCAGCACGCCCCAAGAACAGCTAGATGCCATCAACAAGCGGCTTTTGCCGATGGTTACTCAGCAGCACGCCTATTTCGAGCAAACCCTGCGGCCAAAATTAGCAGCAAGCGGCATCTACATTCTCGACTACATCGACCTCAATCAAGAACAGCGAAATTACTTGCACCGCTACTTCAAAGAACAAGTATTTCCCGTACTCACTCCCCTAGCAGTTGACCCCAGCCACCCTTTCCCCTTCCTTTCCAATCTCAGCCTCAATTTAGCAGTAGTAGTCAGAGACCCCGACACGCGCGAAGAATTGTTTGCCCGCGTCAAAGTACCGCAGGTGTTGCCCAGGTTTTTGACACTGCCGGGAGATTTGCAGTGGCAGCAGAGGGGCAAATCTCCTGTTTGGACTGGCGTGCCCCTAGAACAGGTGATTGCCCACAATTTAGAAGCTTTGTTTCCGGGGATGGACGTTGAGGAATATCACCCGTTCCGCATTACTCGCAATTCCGATTTGACGGTGGAGGAAGATGAGGCAGAGGATTTGCTGCTGGCTATAGAACAGGAACTCCGCAAGCGGCGGTTTGCAGGTTCTGCGGTGCGGATGGAAATTCAAGCGATTATGCCACCTGCGCTGCGAGATATGCTGAGGGATGAGTTGGTGCTCGGAGAGCAGGATGTTTACGTCGTAGAGGGGCTGCTAGGCCTCAAGGATTTGATGTCTTTTATCGGGCTGCCGGTGCCGGAACTCAAAGACCAGCCTTGGACTCCGGTTGTGCCGCCGCGTTTGCGGAACTCGGAATCGGCAAGGATTGCAGACAACAAATCAATGTTAAATGCTGACGAGGGGGAGGATATTTTCACTGCGATCCGCCAGGGGGATGTGATGCTGCACCATCCCTATCATTCGTTTGCCGCGACGGTGCAGCGGTTTATTACTGAGGCGGCGCACGATCGCTCCGTGTTAGCGATTAAGATGACTTTATACCGCACTTCTGGAGATTCGCCGATCGTCAGCGCCTTAATTCAAGCAGCGGAAAACGGCAAGCAGGTAGCCGTTTTAGTAGAACTCAAAGCTAGGTTCGACGAAGAAAATAATATTAATTGGGCTCGCAAGTTAGAACAAGCTGGAGTCCACGTAGTTTACGGTTTGGTGGGACTCAAAACCCACACCAAGATTGTGATGGTAGTGCGGCGCGAGGACGGGTACATCCGCCGCTACGTCCACATCGGCACCGGCAATTACAATCCGAAGACGGCCGGACTGTATACCGATGTTGGTTTGTTGAGTTGCCGCGAGGATTTAGGATCGGATTTGGCGGATTTGTTTAATTATTTGACTGGTTATTCGCGGCAGGTATCTTATCGAAAATTATTGGTAGCCCCGGTCAATATGCGCGATCGATTTTTAGCTTTAATCCGCCGCGAGATCGAATTCTGCCACTTGAATGCCGAAACTGGTAGCGGTAGCTGCGGCCGCATTGTCGCTAAAATGAACGCTTTAGTTGACCCTCAAATTATTGTTGCTTTGTACGAAGCTTCGCAAGCGGGAGTTAAAATTGATTTGATTATTCGGGGGATTTGCTGTTTGCGTCCCGGCGTTGAAGGTGTTAGCGAAAATATCAGAGTTATCAGTATTGTCGGTCGGTTTTTAGAGCATTCTCGGATGTTTTATTTTTTCAACGGTGGCAGCGAAGAGGTGTATATTGGTTCTGCTGACTGGATGCAGCGCAATCTCACAAGGCGGGTTGAGGCGATCGTACAAGTAGAAGATCCGACAATTGCTAAGGAGTTGCAAGAAATTTTGGGAGTGATGCTGGCGGATAACCGCCAAGCTTGGGATTTGCAGTCTGGCGGACACTACTCTCAGCGGCGGCCGCCTGCTAATTGCCCGGAAGTGAGTTCTCAGCAAATTTTGATGGATATGGTGATGAATTAGTCAGTTGTCAGTTGTCAGTTGTCAGTTGTCAGTTGTCAAATTTGCAGTTAGCAGTTGTCGGTTCTTGTTAGCTATTAAGCTGTACTGCATTTAATTTTAACTTTTTGGGCGGGCTCTCCGGCCCACCCACAAGATTTTTAGTAACATAACTATCCAAATTAAATGCGCGACAACTAATGACCACTGACAACTACTGACTACTGACTACTGACTACTGACTACTGACTACTGACTACTGACTACTGACTACTGACTACTGACTACTGACTACTTAACTGTTAAAAGTGCGCTTGAATTCTTCTAAGAGATCGTCAATTTCCTCGATCGCCTGACTCACATCTATTCTCAGGGCTCCCAAGTCCGATCGGTCTAACAGCCGCACGAGAGATTCCCGCTTGACTTCGATCTCTGCTACGCGTTCTTTGATTGTCTGTGCATCCATTGTTTTTTTGCCTTTTGCTACTATTAACAAAAATATTTGACATTCCCCTGCGAACAGACAGGAATTCTTAATTCACCGACTACCTTTTTTTAGCCAATCCTTCACTGTTTTTATATTGTAAGTGATGAACGTGCTCAGGGTTTTTGGGTCTGTGTTCTAGCCTGATTGTACATCAAAACTTCAGCTAAACTTCAGCCAATTTTTAGCGCAAAAAAGGCGGACGCTTAGTATCTGCGGGTTTGTTTTTCATCACTTCAGTTAAAAATCGCTTCAGGGCCTTCTCACGGTTTTTCATAAAAGCAGACCAAAATCCCGGTTGATATTCATCCATTGTCTTGGCTAGGGCCCAGACATCTATGGCTAAGATATTATAAAGCCTTTCATCTTCCCGTTTGAGCGAGTTAATCTGCTCTAGAACAGACTTGTTTGCTCCAGCAGTTTGTTTGTCTTCGTCTTTAATCATGTCCCAAAAGTGGTTGAAAGGGCAAGAGGGTCGATCGCGATCGCCACTCTGTATACTTTGATGATACTGCCGATCTCGATTGCCTTCTGGAACCAACGCCGCGCAATTAACACGGATATTTACCGGTGGCGCGCCCGGGCGAGTCCGGCAGGATAAGCTTCTGAAGCTATAGACAAGACTGTGGATGCACACCGCTCCCGCGCTCATAGATGCTAGCAGTTTTTGCAGGTCTTTTAGCAAAAAAACTAAATTTATGCAAGACTTTTTGACAGATAATAATTAAAGTATATTATTTCTGTCCGACTACTTACCTCACTAATATGTTACGTAAAATTTCTTTAGCAAACCTAGCCTTAGTTGTGGGCGGTATTATAGCAGCAGTCGGTTTCGGAGCCTACTTCACAGACAAACCTACCCTGAACCTAGCCGGTTTTTTTTATGGAATTCCGCTGTTGCTGGGAGGTTTGGCCCTCAAAGCGGCCGAACTCGAACCGGTGGAGTTCACCGAACCGACTTCTGGCGAAGTTCTCCTCCTGAGAGAAAGTCAGGCCACAGATACTCAAAACCAAGTCCGCAAAGATATCACCCGATTTCGCTACGGCCAACCCGCGCACTTAGATGATGCTTTGGAGCGCTTGGGCCTGGCCCCGACAGACGAGGAACGCCCCCTCCTGCAAGGGTTGCGGGAAGTTGATGTTGACGGTGCTTATGCGTTAATTCTAGAGTTTTATTCGCCCCTGATCCCGATCGACCTCTGGGAAGAAAAGCAACAAAAAATAGCTACTTTTTTTGGCCCGGGTTTGCGCGCAAAAGTGAGTCAAAAGGCTGATGACAAAATTGAATTGGCTTTAATTAAAAATACTCAAGCTTAAAGTAGTGTTAAGTGGTGAGTGCGTGAATTTTGAAGTCGCCAATTAATAATTAATCCTGCATCACGTCAGATACTGATTTTAGCGACAGGTTTCAAGCTGCCGCTATCAACAAAAGCTCAATCCGCAATTGAGCGATCGCCAACATTTGATTTTCCTGAATTATAATATTGGTTGAGAACCGATCGGCAATCTTAAATCAGGAGAAGCACAAATGGTTTCGTCCCAAAGCAGGATAGGTATTATCGGCGCAGGAACATCAGGATCTTATCTGGCGATTCTGCTGATTCAACAAGGGTTTGAAGTTGACTTGTTTGAAAAAGCCCCTTATCCGCGCACCGATGGCTGCGGTATCCTGATCGTACAAGCAGGTATGGAAGCACTCGATCGCGGAAACCATCAAGTCACCCAAAAAATTATCAACTCAGGCGATGCTGTCAAAGTATTCGAGTTTCGCAACCTGCGCGGCGGTGTCATCAATTCCGAACCCGTTACCTATGAAGAAAATGAACTCCCAGGAATGCTGGTACACCGCAAAGCTATTCTAGAAGCACTCCTCGACGAGTTACCCCCTGAGTGTATTCATTTTAATGCGGAAGTAGCATCGATCGCCCAAACAGAGCATAGCGCGATCGCGCACTTTAAAGATGGCAGTAAATGGGAAGGCGATCTTTTAATTGGTGCAGATGGAATTGTCTCCAAAGTTCGTCAATATATAGTTCCAGGTGTTGAACTATTCTATTTAGGCGATATTGTCTGGCGAGGAATTGTCGAAGATAATAGCTTCTGTCCCGAAGGAAACTTTTTTGTTTACGTGCGCGGTAGGGGAATTTATGCTAACTTCTTTCACATTGGCGGAGGTCGCACCCATTGGGGTTTCTTTATCGAAAAAGAGCGGACTGAATCCGAAATCGGGAAACTACAACCTACTAATATCACCATTCCTCCCCAAGAACTAGCAAAACTCCCAGAGGATGCGCGAAAAGTGATTGAGTCAACCCCTTCAGAAAATATTGTCTGTCGTTTTTCCTACGACATTGACCCCCTACCTAAAATCTATGACGGGCGCGTTATCCTAATAGGTGATGCAGCCCACGCCAAAAGTTCCACACGCGCTAGAGGCATGACTTCCGGTTGGGAAGATGGTCTGTCTTTAGCCCAACATCTCACCGACAGTGCTAACATTGCCGAAGCGCTGGAAAATTTTCAAGCTGAAAGATTACCTATTGTCCACGAATATCAACGCACTAGCCGCGAAATGAGTTTGAAAATAGGTCGCCGCTAGAAATAGAAAATAGGAGCAATCCCCATGTCGGCAAATATAGCTTACTCTCCTGATTTAGACAAAGTTCCTGAAATTTTCACCCGTCATCTCGGTACGTGGAAAGGCGAGTATATTAAGACTGATACTCGCGGACATTTTACTCGCAGCTTTTTCGGTAGTTTTAGCATCTCGATTGAGGGAAGTCACTACCGACAAGTTAATAATTATGAATACTCAGACGGTTCTCGCCTCCAGCTAAATTTTCAAGGGGAATTTGAAAATCGGATTCTGAAATTGTTTTCTAGCAGTTATTCTGATTTTTCGGCGATCGCGTGGGATGCGGGCCAGGAAGTTATTTGCTTTCGAGCAACTAAAACTCAGGATGACGCACTGATTACTTTTGTGGAAACAATGACTTTACTGGCTGAAAATCACCGAGTTCGCAGCACTCAAGCTTTTAAAGATGGTGTTTTTGATGGCATCTCATTTATTGAGGAAATGCGTGTATAACTAAGCCTCATAAAAAAATACCCAGATTCCCGACTTCTTTAAAAAGTCGTAAATCTAACATATCTTGCGTTTTCAATAACTAATTAATCAGCATTAACAAACAAGCGAGAACGAGTAATAAAACGCTCTCCATCCGGCCCTTCCAGGGAAAAATCGCTCCCTCCGGGCCCCGATGCCACGTCTATAATTAACTGCGTGTGCTGCCAATATTTGTACTGCTGCGCTGCAATATAAAAGGGACAACCGCCTATTTCGCCCAGCAATACGTCACCATCACCGATTATCAATTCGCCATCGGGAAAGCACATGGGGGAACTACCGTCGCAGCAGCCGCCGGATTGGTGAAACATCAATTCTCCGTGTTGAGTTTTGAGATGATTGATTAATTTTAAAGCGGCTTCTGTTGCGGTGACTTTTTTGATATTTTCCATTTTATCCTGTTTGTGTAGCCATTATATTTCGTTTGTGAATGAGCTTTTTTTTTAATGAACCGCAGAGGGCGCAGAGAAGGAGAGGAAAGAGAGAAAGAAGGAGTTCACGAATCATTGAAGTTTGTCCTTCTTCTTTCTTCCTTCCCAATGACTAAAACCTTAGAAGAAACCTAAAGCTTTTGGACTGTAGCTGACCAACAAATTCTTAGTTTGCTGGTAGTGATCTAACATCATTTTGTGATTTTCGCGGCCGATACCAGATGATTTGTAGCCGCCGAATGCTGCGTGGGCTGGATATAGGTGATAGCAGTTTGTCCACACGCGGCCGGCTTGAACGGCGCGACCCATGCGGTAGGCGGTGTTGATGTCGCGAGTCCAAACTCCTGCACCTAAACCGTAGAGAGTATCGTTGGCAATTTCTAATGCTTCGGCTTCGTCTTTGAAGGTGGTGACTGCTAATACTGGGCCGAAGATTTCTTCTTGGAAAATACGCATTTGGTTGTTTCCTTTGAAGACTGTCGGCTGGAAATAATAGCCGTCTTGCAAGTCGCCGGATAAGATGTTTCTTTCGCCACCAATGAGACATTCTGCGCCTTCGGCGTGACCGATTTTGACGTATTCGGCGATTTTTTCCATCTGGTTGACGGAGACTTGGGCACCCAGTGCGGTTGTCGGATCTAAGGGGTTGTCTTGCTTGATTTGGCGGATGCGGGAGAGAGCTTTTTCCATGAATCGATCGTAGATTGACTCCTGAATTAAGGCGCGGGAGGGACAGGTGCAAACTTCGCCTTGGTTGAACGCAAACATCACAAATCCTTCGACTGCTTTGTCGAGGAATTCGTCGTCTTGGGCGCAGACATCTTCAAAGAAAATGTTGGGGGATTTGCCGCCTAATTCTAGTGTTACGGGGATGACGTTTTGGGAGGCGTACTGCGCGATCAGCCGGCCCGTAGTTGTTTCGCCGGTGAAGGCTACTTTGGCAATGCGGGGGCTGGTGGCGAGGGTTTTGCCGATTTCGGCACCTGGCCCGTTGACGACGTTGATTGCGCCGTCTGGTACTAAGTCGGCGATGATTTCCATCAGTACCAAGATTGACGCGGGGGTGGGGCCTGCCGGTTTGAGGACGACGCAGTTGCCGGCGGCGAGGGCTGGGGCGAGTTTCCAGGCGGCCATTAATATCGGGAAGTTCCAGGGGATGATTTGTCCGATGACGCCTAGGGGTTCGTGGAAGTGGTAGGCGACGGTGGTTTCGTCGAGTTCGCCGATCGAACCTTCTTGGGCTCGGATGCAGCTTGCGAAGTAGCGGAAATGGTCGATCGCCAGCGGTATGTCTGCGAGGCGGGTTTCGCGGATCGGTTTACCGTTGTCCCAGGTTTCGGCGATGGCGAGGCGATCGAGGTTTTCTTCGATGCGATCGGCAATTTTGTGTAAAACCCGCGCCCTATCGGCTGGGGAAGTCTTGCCCCACTTGTCTTTCGCGGCGTGGGCGGCATCCAGTGCCAATTCTACATCTTCGGCGGTCGATCGGGGAATTTGACAAATTGATTTTCCGGTAATTGGAGACAGGTTTTCCGAGTATTTGCCTTCGATCGGTGCTACCCATTTACCGCCGATAAAGTTGTCGTAACGAGCTTGAAAAATCGACTGATTGCCGGATTGAACAGGTGCTGCTACTACCATTTTATTACCTAATTAAAACTTGTTTTCGCGGAGGCTTGAAATCTCTTGAATATCAACTATCGTCTATTCTTTGGCAGTTGTGCTGTTTGCTATACAAAATTTTACATTTTTCAAATATTTGAAATCAACGTTGTTTCTAGTTTTCTGGGTCTGGCGGGTGGTTGATAAGATTTTTTTTATAAACCGCAGAGTGCGCCGAGTACGAATAGTTTCCAGAAGAACGAGAGCCGAAAAAGAGATTTTTACAAGTTATTGAAATCTGCTATTATATAGATATAAACTTGGCAATTTCTCAAAAGTACAAATCAAATGCCTGGATTAAATGCCGTTGTTTTTTCTTCTGATGTCGAGCCTGGGTCAAAGCATTTGAACGCTGCTAAAATCCGGTGGTTTCAACGCCGGCTGAAAGCTTGGGCCGAGCAGAATTTCCGTGATTTTCCTTGGCGGCGCACCTGCGACCCCTACGCGATTTTGGTGGCTGAGTTCCTGCTGCAAAAAACTGCTGCCGCTACAGTGGCTCCGATTTATCAAGAATTTGTCGATCGATATCCGACTCTCTCCGATCTGGCGGCCGCGCCTGCTGCGGAAGTTGCTAGTTTGTTGCAGCCTTTGGGTCTTTTTTTTCGGGCGCAAAAGCTGCGGGAATCGGTGCTGGTTATCCTAGAAAATTATCAGGGAAATGTTCCCCGCACGGAAGCTCAGTTGCTAGAACTTCCGGGAGTTGGCAAGTATATTGCGCGATCGGTTTGCGCTAATGCTTTCGGACAGCCAAAAGCGGTGCTCGATACGAATGTTGCTCGGATTTTGCAGCGTTTTTTTGGGATTGACGGCGGTAAGGTAAAATCGCGATCGCCCGAACTTTGGTCAGCAGCAGATAGAGTTGCTCCCAAACAGCAAGTCGGGCCTTGGAATTTAGGACTGCTGGACTTTGGGGCGGCAGTTTGCACTGCAAAAAACCCCCGTTGCAGCGAGTGTCCGCTGCAAAAGCAGTGCGAGTACAAAATTAGCAGCGAAGTCAATTCTCGGCTAATTGTCGAACTCAATTGACAAATTTTGTGCAGTCATTTTAGGGGCGGGTTCACCAACAATCTCTGGCTCAAACCAACAATCTCAAAAACCGCCCCCACCCAACAGTCAATACTATTAATTAACTGTGCCGCAGCGGAATTTCTATCCTAAATCTAGTACCTTTCCCCGGTTCCGAAAAACACTTTAACTCTCCTTTGTGCTGCTCTACAATTATCCGATAGCTGACAGCCAGTCCCAAGGCGCTGCTGTGTTCCGCAGGTTGCGCAATCGAAAATGGGTCAGAAATTTGCGCTGTGATATCTTCGCTGATGGCCATGGCGTTATCAGCAATATCAATAGAAATTCGCTGAGCATCGATTACCTGAGTGCTAATCAAAATCACAGGCTTAAATTTGACCGATTCAGGTTCCTCCAACTCTTGACTCGACTCTTCCAAAGCATCGATCGCGTGATTGATAATATTCAGAAAAGCTTGATTTAGCAGACCGGCGTAACACTCAACTTGCGGCAAATTTCCGTATTCCTTCATCACCTTGATGTCTCGCCTTCCCTCGCGAGCCGGCAAGCGGTGCTGCAACAACAACAGAGTGTTTTCTAAACCGTCGGAAATATCGAATAACTGCCAGCCCGATCGGTCGCTGCGGGAAAAATCCTGTACCGACAAGATTATTTGGCGGATGCGATCGCTCCCGGTACGCATGGAACTCACAATTTTTAATAAATCGTCGAGTACGAATTCCACATCCATATCTTGCTGTTTTTGCATAATTTCCGCTCCGGGAATGACGAGCTGTTTTTGATACAATCGCAGCAGTTCAATTAAATCGGTAGCGTAACTTTGGACGTGAGTTAGATTGCTGTAAATAAAAGTAATTGGGTTGTTAATTTCGTGGGCGATACCAGATACTAATTCGCCCAAATTCGACATTTTTTCAGCTTGCAGCATTCGCTCGCGCGACAGTTGCAATTCTTGCTGGGCTTTCTCCAACTGCGCCCTCAACTCGCCCGATCGCAAAAGGGCGCGCACCCGCCCCAACAATTCCTGCTTAACTATCGGTTTAAACAGAAAATCGTCAAAGGGCGCGTCCAATTCTTGGACTTCTGCAAATTGATCGGGTGTTGTCAGCAGCATAAAATAGGCCCTCGCCAATTCTCGTGAAGCGAAGCTATCCCGAAGGGAATCGACTTTCACCAGCCGGCACACCTCCAACCAGTTGATTTGAGGCGAAGTCCCGTCGCAAACGATCGCATCCGGGGACAATTCCCTCGCCAATTCTAAACCCTCGTTGCCATCGGGAGTGACTCTCACCTGATGTCCCTCCCTCCCCAGTAACTCTTGCACGACTTCCAAAGTCGCAGCATCCGCGATCGCCAGAATCTTTGCCATACTTCTACCAGATCCACCAATTACTTTTCAGGATACAACCGCCAGAATTGCGCGGACATATTTAAAATTCCAAAGTAGTTCAATCCTACAAAAAACAGCGGATGCTACCTCCCTCAAACGCAAAAATAGCTCGGTAGAAGGTATAATTTTAGACGCGCAACGCAAAAAAGCAAATTCTCGCCTTCGTAGTCTTTAGATAAGAGCTTTCTGGCGAAAGACTGCTGACGGCGATCGCAGATACTTTCTCAAGTTGCGCCCGGAAACGATAAAAAACTTTAAAATTAATTAATAGTATCGTCAAATTCACCTTCTCGGTCAGCGCCTGGGAATGCCAATTACCAACACAACCTCAACTTTGATTCAATCCGAAACACTAGAACTATTAGAATGGCCGCGCCTGTGTCAGCACTTGGCTACCTTCGCGGCCACCAAACTCGGCGTCGCCGCCGCCCTCGACCTCCAAATCCCGGCAACTCAAGCTCAGACAGCAGAACTCCTAGCCCAAACTCAGGAAGCTTATCGGTTAGAGAGCCGCGCTGGCGGTGCTTTGAGTTTTGAAGGAATCCAAGACATCGGCAATTCCCTGCAGCGAGCCGAACTGCAAGGTTTGCTCGGCGGCGAAGAATTGCTGGCCATTGCTACCACCCTCGCCGGGGCGAGGCAATTGCGCCGGATAATTGACTCTCAGGCAGACGTACCGGCACTCAAAGAACTCGCAGCTCAATTGCGGACTTATCCCGAAATCGAGCAAGAAATCCACCGCTGTATAGACGATCGCGCCCAAGTAGCAGATAGAGCCACTCCTAAATTAGCAGGAATTAGAGTGCAAATGCGACAGTTGCGCGATCGCATTTATCAAATATTGCAAGGCATTTTGCAGCGCCAATCCAACGCCGTACAAGAACAGCTAATTACCCAAAGAAGCTCGCGCTTTGTCATTCCCGTCAAAGCTCCCCAAAAAGATGCCATACCGGGCATCGTTCACGACTCCTCGGCCAGCGGCGCGACACTCTACGTAGAACCCCACAGCACAGTCAATCTCAACAATCAAATGCGGCAGTTGCTCAGGCAAGAACAAGCCGAAGAAGAAGCAGTCCGCCGCGCCCTCACGGAGCAAGTCGCAGCAGTCAAACCAGATTTAGACAGATTGTTGGTTGTAGTTACAACCTTAGATTTAGCTGCCGCTAAAGCCCGTTACAGTTTTTGGTTGGAAGCAAATCCGCCGAAATTTATCGAATTAGGAGAGCCTGAATTAGCACCAAAAAATAGAGAAAAATTAGATGAGGAAAAAGCAGAACAAGTAGATGAGGAAAACTCAAAAAACAGTCACTTATTAATTCCCAACCTGCGATCGCAAATTACCCTCCGCCAGTTGCGCCATCCCCTGTTAGTTTGGCAGCAGCAATACGAGCAAGGCTTTGCAGTCGTGCCGGTCGATTTAACGATCGCGCCGCACATCCGCGTCGTCGCCATCACCGGCCCCAACACCGGCGGCAAAACTGTCACCCTCAAAACCTTGGGATTGGCAGCTTTAATGGCGAAAGCAGGAATGTTTGTCGCCGCCCGCGAACCCGTAGAATTGCCTTGGTTCGACAACATTCTTGCCGATATCGGCGACGAACAATCTTTGCAGCAAAGTTTGTCTACTTTCTCCGGCCACATCCGCCGCATCAGCCGCATTTTAGAAGTTTTACACAATAAATCGCAGGCTGAAGGGGAAGAAAGTTCAAACCTTCCAATTACTAATACTTCGGCTACGCTCAGTACAAGTTCCCCAGGCCCCATACTTCGGCTACGCACTTCAACGGAGCTCAGTACAAGCTCAGCACAAGTGCCCCATGCCCCATGCCCCATGCCCCATGCCCCATGCCCAATTCCCAAATCTTTAGTCTTGTTAGACGAAGTAGGAGCGGGGACAGACCCATCTGAAGGCAGTGCATTGGCGATCGCCCTGTTGCAATATCTCGCCCAACATTCCCTATTAACAGTTGCAACTACCCACTTTGGCGAACTCAAAGCCCTCAAATATCAAGACTCCCGCTTTGAAAATGCCTCAGTAGAATTTGACGACAATTCCATGCAGCCAACCTATCGGTTGCTGTGGGGAATTCCCGGACGTTCCAACGCTCTCACTATTGCCAAAAGACTCGGTTTGCTAACAGAAATAGTCGAAGAAGCTCAAACCTATGTCGGGGGAGCGTCTCAAGATGTCAATCAAGTGATTGCCGGACTCGAAGCACAGCGACGGAAACAGGAAACCAAGGCCAGAGAAGCAACTCAACTGCTACACCAAACCGAAAAACTGCACAGAGAAGTTTCTCAAAAAGCAGCCGCTTTGCAAGAGCGGGAGCGAGAACTAAAAATAGCTCAGGAAGTGGCAGTAAATGAGGCGATAGGGTCGGCAAAATCAGAAATTGCTCAAATCATTCGTCGCTTGCAGTCGGGCAACCCGACGGCTCAAAATGCCCAACAAGCAACATATACCTTAAATCAAATTTCTGAAAAACATCTGCCCTCTCGGAAACAACCGGCGAAACCCAAACCGGGTTTTATGCCGAAAGCGGGCGATCGCATCCGCATTCCCAGCTTGGGCCAAACCGCCGAAGTGCTCAGCGGCCCCGATGCTAACGAAGAGTTGAGCGTGCGGTTTGGGATTATGAAAATGACTGTGAAACTGGGAGAAATTGAATCCCTCGACGGTCAAAAACCGGAAACTAAAGCCCAATTAGCCAAGGTTGCAGCCCAAGCACTCGCTACCGCTAAAGCCAAGCAAGCAGCGTCGGAAACTGCAAAACCCAATCCCGAAATTGCCATTCGCACTGCTAATAATTCGATCGACTTGCGGGGTGCGAGAGTCTCAGACGCCGAAATCGAAATAGACAGAGCTCTTTCCAAAGCCGTGGAATACGGTGCGCTGTGGATAATTCACGGCAAAGGTACGGGACAGTTGCGGCGCGGGGTTCACGAGTTCCTCGATTCTCACCCGCAGGTTTCCCGCTACGAGTTGGCCAGTCAAAAAGAAGGAGGTGCAGGTGTGACGGTGGTTTATTTGAAATAGTCAGGATTTAGGCATTTCCGGTTGACTCGTAATTGTATAGTTGTATGCAGCAAAATAAGTCGCACGGAACATATCATACTGATGCAACCGGAATGGATACTATACTGCAAATCTGGCATAATTAAGAGTTGATTTACCACTTTAGTAACTGCCTGACTAATGAAAAAAATTCCCTCAAATGAAGTTTTGGTGGGCGACTGTCGTGAAGTGATGAAGACATTGCCAGAAAATTATATTTCTGCGTGTATCACTGACCCACCTTATAATTATGAATTTATTGGTCATAAATGGGATGACTCAGAAATTCAAAGGCGTATTGAAAGAGTCAATGGCAAGGGAAATAAAACCCTTGTTAAAAACATTCCCTATGGCAGTGGTTTAGCAGGTGGAGTCAGAAACGAAAAATGGTATCAAAGGAATCGCCACAACACTCTGGATTATGAAAAGTGGTGCTTTGATTGGGGCGAGCAGCTTTTTCGGATATGCAAACCGGGTGCGACAGTTTTAGTTTTCAACAGCACGCGGACTGTTGCTCACGTACAAGTAGCACTTGAAAATGCTGGTTTCTATGCGAGAGATATTCTTGTTTATAAAAGATCGAGCGGTATCCCTAAAGGTGTCAATATCAAACAACAGTTGGAGAAGAAAGGATATGAAAATTCTGAAAAATGGGATGGTTGGCACAGTTGTCTGAGGAACGAATGGGAAGCAATCTGCGTACTTCAAAAACCACTGGTCAATAATTACTTGGAAACTCTACAGGAGTACGGTACTGGTCTTTTTTATACTAAAGATAGGTGCGGTGGTTTTCAGTCAAATATTTTAGAAGGTATACAGCGTGAGAAAACCGAGGAGTTTAACGTCCATTGTACAGTTAAACCAATTGCTCTAATGAGAAAGCTGGTCGAAATATTTGTACCGCGTTTGGAAAATTCTATTCTCATCGATCCTTTTGCTGGATCGGGAACCACATTGCTGGCGGCGAAAGAATTTGGCATTAGGTATGTTGGCATTGAAATTGTACCTGACTACATAGAGATTATCAACAAGCGCCTTGATAGTTTCAGCGGTATACAGGGAATTCTCCCACTTTTTCAATAAGAAATGACTTTAAATCAAACCCGCTTATTGTTTTTATGAACTCAAACGAATCCTCCCCAGTGTAAACTTTCCAAGTCCCTACTTGGCACGCTGTAATAGCTGCGGGCAAATTATCTTGCCTAAGAATTAAAAATATGGGTTCGTAATTATAAGTACGAAGTAGTTTGCCATTATTTTTGAACTTATTCAGTGTTCCCGAGTCTCCTGAGCCAATACGATATTTTGTATCTATTGCGTACCTATCAACAATCAGACCGCACGGCTCACCGCTTTCAACTTTCAATACTGACTGAAAGCTACTGCAATATGTTTTACACGTTTCAGTAACTAACAATTGCCAACACATACCTAACTCACGTCCCCAATATTGCCTAGTTTCTTTTTTTATTAGGGGAGAAATACCAAACACATCCATTAAAATATCGTGTTCTTCATTCTCTTCTGCATAATTTTTTTTGGTAAATGAGTTTTGGTATCTTGCTAAAATTTGCTCTGGTCTTCTTTCAGTCATCATCAATTACCAGATCGGCTAGACTAACGGATAATGCCTTGGCTATTTTGCTGGCATTAAGCAGCGTTATATTCCTTTCACCTCGTTCAACTGAACCAATATAGGTGCGATGTAATTCAGATAGTTCTGCAAGCCGATCTTGGGAAAGATTTCTGAGCTTTCTGAAATGTCTAACTTTTTTACCAAATTGCTCGGTAATATCCATAGATTGCGCCAGATTAAGCAATGACAACTATAATCTGACAGACTATAAGTAGCGACAGACTATAAGTAGCATTCGAGAGCGCTAGGATCTTGGCATTGATATAAGTCCCGATAGTTTCAAAGCACTGATTTGATTTCGGTCACTTTGTGGCGTAGCATGGTTAGGGGTGAAAATTTATGGGTTTTGCTGGTTGCGATCGATCGAACTTGCAACCGCAACTTTCCACTGGCAAATCCGTCCAGCAGTTAGGATTGCCGGAATCAAAGCAACGAGCTATGGAGACAAATTAATTAACAGATATGCTTTTGTCCGATCGCCCGCCAAGCTTTCATCGCTGCATACTGTTCGATATCCTGCCTCAAGCTGTCTTATTTCCCGTGCTGAAGCCATGCGCTCGACCGTAAAGCCCTCCGCTCCCACAAACGAAACGGGCCCATCTCCCAACTGGGAAGAATTGACCCAAAAAGCACCAGAACCTACCCAGTTGGACAACATTAAAGCCCAACTGGATTTAGTGCTGTTAGCCCTAGAAGCACTGGCAGAAATTGGCTCAGAGGCGATGCTCAAGGTAGCAGCCGAACTGAATTTAGAGCCAATGGTTGCCGATCGGGTTGCTTTGTGGCGGCTGCGACAGTCTAACCCGCTGCGGAAAGGCCAGGGAGGGCGCAAAAAACTTGATGTTGAGGAAGCTCGATCGCTCGTTTTGATAAGCTGTCATTTGGCAAAACAGCACCAAGCTTTAATCCGCCGCGCTGTTGCTTTGCTAGAACAAATGGCAGAGCAAAACCGCGAACCTCACACAGTCGCTTTGTTGGGAGATTATATTGACAGGTTCAGCAACACTTATGCCTCGCGCATGGAAGATGCAGAAAATTTATCGGCCCGAGTATTGACTGATTTGGCCCTCAAACTCCTGATCGATTTGCTGTTTTACAGCAGTCCCGGGGGCCACCGCCGCCTCTGGCTGGCTCTTCTAGACCGTGCTAAAAATTAAACAACGGTCAACAGTCAGCAGTCAACAGTCAGCAGTCAACAGTCAACAGTCAACGGTCAACAGTCAGCAGTCAACAGTCAACAGTCAACAGTCAACAGACTTTCTGCTATGGTTCTCAAACGGTACACGCCCCCCACTTGCACGCTGGAAATTACAGCCAAAAGTTCGCCTCTCTCTCGCTGGGCGGGCCAACCCGTGTTTAAATCTTTAAGTTTTGAGCTGCGACTCGACGATCCGCGGCTACCAGATACCGAACACGTTACTCTCAGGGGCGATCGACTTCAACTCGAAACCCTCCACGAAGCTGTTAGCACCTACGTCCAAAACTTGCTCGGCGAATCCCGCGATTGGGAAAACAACCTCAACTCTCAAACCGGGCTTACCGCAGCAGGCCCCGACTCGCCAGAAGCCGCGCGTAACGCCGTGATATTCGATCGAGCCGTCAACACTTCCAAACTAGCAACTTCCAACCCCTACTCTCTCCCAACTTCCTACCTTCCGGTTCCCCCCCGCTTAGAGCCCCGCGGCTTGCTCGCCCACAACTTGTTTTTAGGCTCTTTGAGCGCTGGAGAATCCGGGCCGGTAGTTCCCTTGAGCACCCTGCAACTGTTTGACTTGGCCACAGCACTAGATGACAGCGCCGCCGAAGTAATGGCGCTTCCCAACCTCAACCGCGAGCGCGGACGGCAGAAAGCACTACCCGGGATCAAGGTGGCAGCAATGCTGGTCGCGATGGCGGGCCTGACGACAGGAACTATCAAAATGCTCGATCGACCCGCCACCGCGCCACAAACCGCCTCAGCCCCCGCTCCAGGACAGCCCCAGCTAGCTGCCCGCGTCTCCCCCAGTCCCCTTCTCGCCCAACCGACACCCCCAGCACCAACACCCGCAGCAACACCCGGTTTACCGCCCCTACCGCCCCCGCCCATCAACACCGCCGCCTCCCCCAGCCCCAGCTTGCCCCCCATCGCCCTCACCCCAACTTCCCCCACCAACAAACCCAGCCCCATCCAGCAGCCACCCCTCCTATTTCCCCCCAACGGCAGCGCACCCAGCGCCCCACAGAGCGCCCCAGCTTTCCCTCAAGGGCAAACAATCACTATTCCCGCCCCCGAAGAACCGCCCATTTCCGCCTCCCAAGCGCCCGCAGCAGTACCCTACCTGCTGCCCCCCGTACCGCCCAGACTAGCTCCCGCCGTACCGCCGCCTCTGCCCCCCTCCCTATCTGCTTCCCGATTTCCCGTTCCCCCGCCGCAACCCTTCCCCGGTCGCATCGAGCCGATCGTCCCCCCCGCCAGTACCGAACTCCCAGCCCTTGAGGACACTCAACCAACCGCCGAGTCCGAGGATAACAACCAGGTGGCGGCGAGCAAAAAAAACCGCACTTTATTTGATACAATTCCTCAAGTTTCAGAAGCTAGAACTTACTTTGAGGAACGCTGGAAGCCACCAGAAGGCATGGAACAAACTTTGGAATACAGCGTGCAGATCGATGAAACTGGGTCAATTCAAAGTATTGTGCCGATGGGAAAAGCAGCAGCAGATTATATCGATCGCACTAATATGCCATTAGTCGGCGAGCCGTTTGTTTCCGCCGTTTCTAATGGGAAAAACCCTAAAATTCGAGTTGTTTTGAGACCGAACGGTCGAGTACAAACCTTTTTGGAAGAGAGTAATTGAACGCTCTCAAACACATTGTCCAGATGGGAAATCCCGGTTAATTACGAATGTTAAACAAGTTCAAAAAAAATCAATTTTTAACTGCGGCAGCAGCCGCCAGCGTATTGACAGTTGCTCCTGTTTGTGCTGCAAATATCTCTTTACCCGTGCGACCGGCAGAGTCACCTGTAAAAAATAGTTTAGTTCAAAATACGGGAGCAAACGAATATTTCCAACAAGGCTTAAATTTTGCCGCCCAACAAAACAGAGAAGGTGCAGAAGCAGCATTTCGCAGAGTTATTCAAATAGACCCCAATTTTGCCGAAGCTTACGCTAACTTAGGCAGCATTCTAGCCAATCAAAACAAATTAGCAGAAGCACTGCCCAATTTTCAAACCGCAATTCGCCTCAAACCTAACGTCCCAGAATTTTATTATATGCTCGCGCAAGTCCTGTACGCACAAAATAAAGTGGCAGATGCAGTAGAGTCGGTAAAAAAAGCCAGGGATTTATTTAGAAACCAAGGCAAAACTCAAGAAGCAAATACACTCGAACAAATTATCAAAGACATAACAAAGTAACTCATGTAGGGTGCGCACCCCGCGCCGCACCCTAATTGACTATTTTTCATCAAAATCTCAGAACTTAGGCATCAATAATATGAATTCCGGTTGCAGCCGCATTATAGGCAACGCAGGACACGGCAGTGCCGTTTCCTTACCCCAAAATAATCAATCTTCCTCTATAAAAAATGTAACCATCGCCCGATTAATTGTAGGGAAACGGCACTGCCGTGTCCTGACTGTGGGTAATATTAATTCCGATGTTACCGGATTTGATTTGATATAGCAAGTGTCCTGACGGTTAGCAAGTTTTTATAGCAACGGCCAAGCCGGTTAGGACATTTTAAATTGGTGAAACCATTGCGATTCTTCCTTCTTCCTTCTGCTATATCAATTCCCTTTTTTTCTCTCCCAAACTTCTCCAATCCAATAAAAAACTGCAATCCCGCCAAAACTAGCTAAAAAATCTTCAATACTAGCAGTACGATTGGGTAAAATCCCTTGCAGCATTTCTTCCCCAGCAGCGAACACAGTAAAAATTGCAGGCCCGAAAGGAATTGAATAATTAAACAAATTCATCTTTTTTTTGCCAGTTGCTCTATGGCACAAAAAAGATGCTATTCCGTACAAAACAAAGTGGCCGAGTTTGTCATAAGGCGGATGAGCGAGAGGAAAGTTAACTAATTTTCCCATATCTGCTAAAAGCATGATACTGAGAATAATTAAAAAGTACAAAACAGAGGCAATAATCCAGAAATTTTTTGAGAATAATTTCATCCGACCTTTTTTCCAATATCGACAATAGACAAACCAAGTCCGCGCCACTTATCGCAATTTTGTTTGATTTGTGAATGAGATTTTTTTTTGATTAACCGCAGAGGGCGCAGAGAAAGAGAGGAAAGAGAATATCGCGTAAATATTCCGGTCAGGGCGGGTTTTGTACGGATATTTCCCGCTCAACCCGCCCCTCGCAGATATTGTTATGCTTAACGCGCCCACTGCTGCAATATGTAATTGTAAAACTTTCCGGTGTCTACTTTATCCATTGCTTGAATTTGGCGTCCTCCTGTTTTAATTTTTGTGCGTCCTTGACTGATACCTTCGGTCACAATTTCGGTTTCCCATTCTCGCAGTTGGTAAAATTCTGGATGCGCTAAATAAGCGGTTGCCAAAATGTCCCAAAAATAGTAATCTTGAGATATTGCTAGGGCATAACACTGTCCTGCTAAGTCGGAAATTGGATATGTGCGCTGTTTTGCTAAGAGATTGGAAAATTCTACAGTCAGCGGTACATTATTCGTGATGTCTAAAGGACACATGACAACGGGGATTTGGGTTTGCCAAATTCTCTCGATTGCTATCGGGTCCCAGTAAGCATTCCATTCTGCCGACATATCTTGTCCCGGTTCCATATCTTTGCTAACATTGCCGATAACATTGAGGGCGCCTCCCATCCAGACAATTTCTTGAATTTTGCTTTCAATTTCTGGCGCGATATCTAAAGCTTGCGCTACTGTTGTTAACGGCCCCGTTACCATTAATGTGACTGGTTCGGCTGCATCTTGCAAAACTCGCACCATAAAGTTTTGTCCGGGTTCTGATATTAACGGCGTGTCAATGGTTGCTTTTTCATTTAGAATGGGAAGTCGATCGCACGCAAAGGAATCTCGCCGAAATAACACCGGAAATGGGTTGAGTCCCCGCACGGTACTCGCCGCCACCGGAACATCTGAACGCCCCATCAAATCGAGGATTTTGCGCGTTGCACTCACCGCCGGTTGAATGTAGCAGTCCGCAGGAGTTACAATTACTCCCAGAGTTTCGACTTCTTCCATTGTCATCAGCAACACGACTGAGAGATAGTCGTCAACTGCACCGTCGTGATCCATCAGTACGAGTTTTTTAGACATTTTGCTTCCCCGGTGACTGAATTAGTGTAAAGTACAAATATTAATTTTTTTTGTGCGTCAAACACAACAACCTTAACTATATGAATACAGTAGCACCTTACGGCTCTTGGAAATCTCCCATTACCTCAGATTTAATTGTTTCGGGAACTGTCGGACTCGGACAAATTGCTATTGACGGCGATGATATTTACTGGGTTGAGGGAAGGCCTTCGGAAGCGGGGCGGAGCGTCCTCGTGCGGCGCACTCCTGACGGTACAATCAGCGACGTGACACCCCCTCCTTTTAATGTTCGCACTCGCGTTAACGAATACGGCGGCGCTGCTTTTGCAGTTGCTGGCGGTGTTGTCTATTTTTCTCATTTTGCCGACCAACGTATTTATTCTCAAGCATTAGATTCTCAACCAGAACCTCTGACTCCTGCTGCTAATTCTCGCTATGCAGATGCGATAGTTGACAAGCAAAGAAATCGCTTGATTTGCGTGCGCGAAGACCATGCAGGTGAGGGCGAACCTGTCAATACTATTGTTAGCATTAATTTAGATAACGGCGAAGATATTCAAATCTTAACTCAGGGCAATGATTTTTATGCTTCCCCTCGTTTAAGTCCAGACGGTTCTCTACTTTCCTGGATTTGTTGGAACCATCCAAATATGCCGTGGGATGGCACAGATTTGTGGGTGGCAGAAATTAATGCTGATGGTTCTTTAGGTGAAAAAAACTTAGTTGCTGGCGGGGTTGATGAGTCTATTTTTCAACCGGAATGGTCGCTTGATGGAGTTTTGTATTTTGTTTCTGACAAGTCGAACTGGTGGAATTTCTATAGAACCGCTAATCCCAGTTTACCCAGGGAACGACAAGAAATTGAACCTTTGTGCGAAATGGCGGCTGAATTCGGCCTTCCTCAGTGGGTTTTTGGAATGTCTACTTATGCCGTTGTCTCGGAAAGCAAAATTATTTGCACCTACACTCAGCAAGGCAAGTGGCATTTAGCGAGTCTCGATTTAACGACAAAGCATTTGACAACAATTGAGACGCCTTACACTGATATTTCGTCGCTCCAAGCGCGGGGGGAAACTGTTGTTTTTTTGGGAGGTTCGCCGACTGAATCTACTGCTATTGTACAATTAAATTTAGCAACAAGTCAACGGTCAATCTTGCGCCAATCGAGCAATTTAAGCATCAATTCGGGTTATTTATCTGTACCGGAACCGCTCGAATTTCCCACGGAAAATAATTTGACTGCTTTCGGTTTCTTCTATCCTCCAAAAAATCAAGATTTCGCAGCACCTGCGGGTGAAAAACCCCCGCTTGTTGTCAAAAGTCACGGCGGCCCAACTGCTGCTACTTCTAGCAGCATGAATTTAAAAATTCAATATTGGACGAGTCGCGGTTTTGCCGTACTCGATGTTAATTACGGTGGCAGCACTGGTTACGGCCGAGAATACAGAAAAAGACTGCAAGATAGTTGGGGGATTGTGGATGTTGACGACTGCGCTAACGGTGCTAAATATTTAGCTCAAAAAGGTTTAGTTGATGGCGAAAGAATGGCGATCGCCGGAGGCAGCGCAGGGGGATACACCACTCTGTGCGCTCTTACTTTCCGCGATGTGTTTAAGGCCGGTGCGAGCTATTATGGAGTTAGCGATTTGGAAGCTTTGGCAGGGGATACTCACAAGTTTGAAGCGCGCTATCTGGATGGATTGATTGGGCCTTATCCTGAAAGAAAAGATTTGTATGTAGCTCGTTCGCCCATTCATTCCGCCGAACGTTTATCTTGTCCCGTTATCTTCTTTCAAGGATTAGAAGATAAAGTGGTTCCCCCCAATCAAGCGGAAATGATGGTAGAGATATTGAAAGCTAAAGGTTTGCCGGTTGCTTACGTTGCTTATGAAGGGGAACAGCACGGTTTTCGCCGCGCTGAAAATATCAAAAGAACTCTTGATGGCGAATTCTATTTCTATTCCCGGGTGTTTAAGTTTGAGTTAGCTGAACCTGTGGAGGAAGTGCATATTTACAATCTTTAGAACTAATTACAGCATAAGCTGTTCTGCATTTAAATTGTCTGTCAAAAAACTATCTAATTCTTGTGGGGTGGGCGTCTCGCCCGCCTCGAATATGCAATTTAAATGCGCGACAGCTTATTCCATGTATATGTGGTACACACAATCTTGTCGTAAGTAAGGTGCGTCGCCACCGGTCAATCTGCAAGTTCCATTGAACCTGCGGAGCGGCGACGCACCCTACATAACACGTACCACACAATATAGCTTTATAGTGTACTTCATGAACCTGGAATATGCTGTAAGTTTGCAGTTGCTCTGTCTTCGCTAAAACGAAACTGCAAGCTCTATCATAAGTCGGAAATATTAAATGTGATGTAGTTCACAAACTGGGCTATTTGCTGTCACAAGTTTTTGCTGTTGATTGTCACATCTTTTAAGGCAATACACTGACAAGATATGAGAGTGCGATCGCCTTTTGTTAACGCAGAAACGCCCGCTCGCGCGATCGTCGAGTTCAGACTCAATCGCTATGCAAACTCCTATCCACTTGATTCCATCTGCTTTGGGCGAGCTGTTTGCCGAAGTCAATCATCATGGCTACATTACTTTAGCCGATCGGTACGGTTTGATGGCTGCTATTTTTGATGAAACTTTGACTGAGGAAGACAAACGCTCGATCGATCGGCTGCTGCGCTCTGTGTGCCGGGGAAGGATAAAATTAGTTAACGAACTGTCTACGATCAGATATGTGCCGATAATTTTCATTGACGATAATTTTTCAAATTTCCACAATCAAAAAAAGTCCTAATTGTCTCATAATTAGGACTTCGAGCAAGGAACCCTTTTTAATTTTTGATCGATATAGAACTTACGCAAAAAAAGGTTCGGCGCGCGAATTTATAGCGGTAGGGTTTGCACTGCGAACCTTACATATAGTTTTGCGTAAGTGCTCCCCAAGCTTAATGTGCAGACATAGCTGTAGTTAACTGCAACTTGCTCGCACTTTCTTCAGGGTGAATATCCATCTGATAGCTGAGTGCCGCAGGAATCCCGAGCACGCAGCACGGAAAATTATTTCCTAGTTCCCTAACCAGCGAGTGGTTGCCCGAATCGCAGCCCAAGAACAGTAAATTTGCAGATTCTAATTCAACCACATTTCTCAGTTCTGTAGCAACCCGCCCGATGCGCAAATGAGCTTTGAATAAACCGCGCCATTCCTCAGCCAAACAGCGCGCTTGCCACAGCAACTTATCTGCTACCTCGTACTCATTACTTTGACCAAAAATTGCTTGGAAATACAGTGGATCGATCCAACTTTTTTCCTGGGATACTGATTGGATTTCGGTTGGAGGTAAAGCGATCGCAGGCGCTGCACGATTAAGGGCGAATGTTTCCTCTAAATCCGACACTTTCTGGGCTGCCAAGGCATTTTTTACAGCCAATTTGCAAGTATCTTCTCCGTAACTTTTGGGCGCTTCGTCGATAACGTAGACGACTTGAACTGTGACTTCTTTAGTTGTTACTAAACGAGTTTGATGCGCCATCCAAAGGGTAATGTCCAGAGCTATTTGACTTTGGGGAGAACTGTTGTAACCGACAATGAAATTGATGGTTTTTGCCTGTTTTGTAGCTTTTGATTTCTGATATCTTTGCACTTGTGGCTCCGGCAGCAACACCATTTCTTCTGCTAAGTTTTGGTATCCCAATGCACTTTCAAAACGCGCTAAAATTGTTTTGAGATTCACAGGCTTGACCTCTCTTAAGTAAATTGTTTTGTCTGTCCGTCGGGCGTTATTCGTCTTGGGTAAAGTAGCGATCGAGAAAATTCAAAGCATAGTTGCGCAGTTCGTAATAATCCTGAGATTCCCGCAACTCCTGGCGATCGCGCGGGTGTGCAAACGGCACTGACAAAATCTCCCCTATTGTCGCCGCCGGGCCGTTTGTCATCAGCACAATGCGATCGGACATATAGATAGCTTCATCCACATCGTGAGTAATCATCATTGCAGCTTGTCTGTGATTTTCCCAGATATCCAGCACCTGTTTCTGCAACTTGCCGCGAGTCAGAGCATCCAGCGCTCCAAACGGTTCGTCCATTAATAACATTTTCGGTCGAATCGCCAAAGCTCGCGCAATCCCAACCCGCTGTTTCATGCCTCCTGAAATTTCGTCTGGATATTTATCGGCTGCTGCTGTTAAGTTTACCATTGCTAGGTGTTCGTTGACAAGACTAATCTTCTCGGAACGGCTGAGACTTTGCAAAACTTCATCAACTGCCAGCCGAATATTTTCCCGCACCGTCAGCCAAGGCAGCAATCCGTAGTGCTGAAATACCATCATGCGATCGGCTCCCGGTTTGCGAATTTCTTTTCCTTCCAGTGTCACTATTCCTCCGCTCTGTTTTTCCAAACCTGCCACTATTTTCAGCAGCGTTGATTTGCCGCAACCCGAGTGACCGATTACCGAAATAAATTCGTTTTCTCCAATACTTAAGTTGATATTTTCCAAGACCTTAAATTCGCTACCATCAGCATTTTTATACGACTTGAACAACTTGTCAATTTCCAGAAATAGACGATCGCTATTGACGGAACTTTTGGTACTGGTAGAAGTAGAAGTGTATTGACTCACGGTATTCTCCTAAAAAGTAGTAATATCAATTCCGGTTACACCGGAATGACTGTTGACTGTTGACTGTTGACTCGGGGTCGAAAAACTGAATAGCGCACTGTGCACCCTACTTGGGATGCTCCCTTAGCTTCTGCGTTCAGGAATGTAGAAATTAAGACTGAAAAAAAGACTGAGGGCGGTTGGCTCGAATTTCAAAACTATTCAAATAACCCACCGGATCGCTAGGATCGAATGCCTTTTTATCAATGAAAACTTCCGCAGGTTCCACTTTGTAATCCTCCTGGGGACAACCGATCGCCATTTCGGCAACAATCTTGCGGTAAAGGTCGGTTCTCCAAGCTTTTTTAGCTAATTCCTCAGCATTTTTGGGAACTTCTTTAATCTGTCCCCAGCGAGCGGCTTGAGTCATCAACCACAGACTCTGAGACTGCCACATAAATGTTGAATGATTTCCCGGTATTTGAGGCAAATTCTTAGGAATGTCATAGAAAATAGTTGTATCTTCCGATTGTATAGTGCGATCTTTTCCGTCAAACCCTCCATAATTGTATTCGCCAACTATTCCCGGCCGCGTAAATTTGTCGATCGCCCCTTTTTTCGGTTTCGCCCCCGTAAACGATCGCTCAGTCAGCAGCGCCGCTATTTCATTGCGATTTTCCGGCTTGCTGCAATACTGACAAGCTTCCACCATTGCCTTAACAAGCGAGTAATAAGTCTTCGGATTTTCCTCAATGAATGATTGCATTACTCCCAAAAGGCGATCGGGATGTCCCAGCCAAACTTCCTTGCCTTGCACGAAGGTAAAACCCACTCCCAAATTGCCTTGAATTGCCCGCGTATTCCAAGGTTCGGCCACCATGTAAGCCTGCATGGCGCCAATCCTGATATTAGTTACCATCTGCGGCGGCGGCACAATAATTACCCGAAATTCTTTGAACGGATCGACACCGGCAGCCGCCGATATGTAGCGGACAAAGTATTCGTAAATCGCAGAACTCAGAACCACTGCCCAAACTCTTTTTTCCGACGGCTGACTATCAAAAAAGGCTCGAAATTGTTTGCCAAATTCTTCCAAATTGCCGTTGTATTCGTGCCACGGGCGTAAACCGAAATCCCACATAGCTTTGTTCATGGTCATGGCGTTGCCGTGGCGGTGAATTGTCATTGCCGCGCACAGGGGTGCGTGCCGCGCTCCTTCGGCGCCAATTCGGGCGTTTGTGACGGCGCCGGATACGACTGGGGAGGCGTCGAGGCGGCCGAAGATTACGCCGTCGCGGGAGGTTGCCCAGCTTGCTTCGCGGTTGAGTTTGACGTTTAAACCGTATTTGCGGAAAAAGCCTTTTTTCCAGGCGATCGCAAATGGTGCACAATCGTTAACCGGCACGTATCCTACGGTTAAATTTGGTTTTTCTAAGGTTCGGGAATCGACGACCGGCTTTACCGCTTCGGCTTCTTCAGTGAGTCCTTTTGCCGATCGATCCGCGCTAATTCCACAACCAGATAAAGCCATTCCCGCCGCCGAGCCCATTGCTTGCAAAAACTCTCGGCGCTTCCATTCATTGGAAAACTTGTCACTCATATTTAATTTGACTAATGACTGTTAACTGTTGACTGTTGACTGTTGACTGTTAACTGTTGACTGTTGACTGTTGACAACTGACAACTGACAACTGACAACTGACAACTGACAACTGCCAACTAACTAATGATTAATGATTAATGACCGATCGATGCGTGACCAATTCCTGAACTTTGTCAACAGCAGCGTCGAGCAACAATCCAGTTAAGCCAATTACAAACACCGCTAAAAATACCGAACTCAGATTCAAACGGCTCCACTCATCCCACACAAAAAAGCCTATTCCTACACCGCCTGTGAGCATTTCCACCGCCACAATCACCAGCCAAGCAATCCCCAAACTAATCCGCAAACCTGTAAAAATGTATGGCAAACTCGCCGGCCAAATTATCTTGGTAATCCGCCTCCAGCGCGGCATTTCCAACACTCGCGCCACATCCAGATAATCCTGGGAAACGCTAGAAACTCCCAAAGCTGTGTTGATAATTGTCGGCCACAAAGACGTGATGAATATGACAAAAATTGCCGACGGCTCTGCTAAATTAAAAATCGATAAAGCTATCGGCAGCCAAGCTAGCGGCGACACCGGTTTGAAGATTTGAATCAGCGGATTGAGCGCCATCATTGCCGGTTTCGACATCCCGATCAGAAATCCCACGGGAATTGCAACTGCTGCACCCAGGAAAAATCCCACCAACACCCGTCGCAAACTCGCTAGCAACAGCCAGCCTATGCCTAAATCTCCAGGCCCGCGCTGGTAAAATGGATGCAATATGTAATCTAAATTAGCGATTAATGCCTGATACGGAGTGGGAATCAAATCGCTGTTGAAGCTGGCAACAATCCACCACAAGCCAATAATTCCCAAAAAACCCGCAGCAGGCAACAAAACGGCATCTCGGATGACAACGGGTTTTACACGCTTCCACGCTGCAACTCCTGCAAGTGCGATCGCAGATAAATTAAGCTGTACGAACATTTCAATCTCCTTCAGAGTCAGGGGCGGTACAAGAAATCTTGAACAATACCAACCGGAGACACTGATGAAGCCAAACTATCTATTGAAGACAAGTTGACTCTTCAGTCTCTTCTCAATGCCTGCGAAGTTAGCTGACGGGCTAGGACTGAGAGATGTCCTTCTCCTTAGATTTCAAAATCAAAAATTACACTCAAATTTGGCAATTTTTAACTTTGCTTTATAATTCTGTAGAGATTCGCCCCGAAAATTGGTTCCTCCGCTCCAGCCACACGCTTGGTTCGATCGCGCAGTGCTGGATTAGGCTTGACTTTTTAAGCCAATTTATATTAAGCTAGCACGACCGTATAATTTTGTCAATATGTCTTTAGGAGTAGCTATTTGCGCTCAGCGAAGCTCAAAAGTTGAGATAAAATTCAAAAAATTAATTATTAAACTAACCTAGAGATATAAAATGCGATCGCTCACTTGATTTATATCTAAGAGCCATGATTGATTTTAGCCAAGCGCTACAAGATAAAATTGACATAATTATCCAAAACTGGATCGAAGCTGTTCGCTCCGACGAGCAAATCGAAACCGCCAAGCAACTCACCTACACTTCCGTGCGCGACAGCCTTCCCATCGTACTGCAAGCGATCGTAACTATGCTGTCCCAATCAGAAGAAAGCGACATTGGGACACTCGTAGAAGAAAGTTTAGACCACGGGACTCTCAGGGCAAAACAAGGCTACGAAGCCGAAGAAATTGCGCGGGAATACCGCTTGCTGCGGAGGGTAATTTTCTCGGCTTTAGAGCCAGAATTGCTAAAAGGCTCAGCCGCTGAAGTGAACCGAGCTTACCGCTTAATTGACAGTGCCCTCGACGAAGTAATTGCTGACTGTTTCAAAACCTATACTCAGGAAAGATTGCAAGGACTACAGGATTTGCAAAACCAATTGCAGCTTACAAATCAAGAGCTGATTCGCTTACTTAGCGCCAGTCAAGAAACTCTATCTCACTTAGCTCACGAATTGAAAACCCCCCTCAATTCTATTATTGGTTACTCAGAATTGTTTTTGCGCCAAACAAACAATCCTAGAGTTAAAGATTCTGCTCCCAATTTGGCACATATTGATAAAGTCCTCCGCAACGGCAGACGCTTACTTAGATTAATTAACGATACTCTCGAAATCTCGCGGTACGACGCGGGACGCATAAAATTGCAGCTAACTGCGACAAATGTGCGATCGGCGATCGGCACTGTTGTCGAAATAATCGAGCCTTTGGCTAAAGCAAAAAATTTAGAGATCGCCGTTGAGTGCGATCCGGTTCTCGATCGAGTTATGACAGATTACTTGCGCTTGCAGCAAATTATCACCAACTTGGCGAGCAACGCCATTCGCTACACCCAAGCCGGTACTATTACCATAAAAACCGAATTATTGTCTGACAAACATTGGACTATCTGCATCACCGATACAGGAATTGGCATTGCTTCAGAAGACTGCGATCGGATTTTTACGCCCTATTTTCGAGCCGACAACTCCCTGGCTTCTGGGATTCCTGACCGTACCGGCTTAGGGCTAGCAATTGTCGCTCGATTAGTCAACCTCTTGCAAGGTAAAATCGAATTAGTTTCTGAAGTAGGAGTTGGCTCCTCCTTCACTGTAATTTTCCCCTTAGAATTGGAGGGATTTTAGATGACTGTTGACTGTTGACTGTTGACTGTTGACTGTTAACTGCTGACTGTTAACTAATGACTAATGACCAATAACTAATGCCCAATGCCCAATGCCCAATGCCCAATGCCCAATGCCCAATGCCCAATGCCCAATGCCCAATGCCCAATGACTAATCACTAATGACTTCTTCAAATTAGAAACCGAATCGTTACATAAACAGTCGCACTTATTAATTGCAGCGCCATCACAGGAAGCCCGTAACGCAAAAAAGTTTGAAAAGAAATCCGGCGCCCGTGCAGTTCAGAAATTCCCGCCGCCACTATATTAGAAGAAGCTCCTACCAAAGTGCCATTTCCGCCTAAAGTTGCTCCGTACATCATCGCATAAAACAGCGGCAGCACAGCAGGTGGAAACTGCCCTGCAAAATCCGGCGCCAGCACCTGGGCAGGTGCGAGCCCGACATTGACAACATACTGTTTTAGCAGCGGCACCATAGCCACTACCAGCGGAATATTTGGCACAACGCTCGACATCAAACCCACAAAAAATAACAAAGCTAGGGAACCAACAAAAATATTTTTACCTAAAATTACTGCTAATATTCCAGATATACTGGCGATGACTCCGGTTTTTTCCAAACCGCCAATCAGCACAAAGATAGACATAAAAAATAGCAGCGTGCTCCAATCTAAATCCCGCAAAATATTGTTAACCGAATCAATTTGGGAATGGTGAGCTAAGAGCATTGCCAAAGCAGCCCCCAACAAAGCAACCGATGCCGGTGAAATAGGCACCGGCATCGACTCTCCTATTACAAAAAATGTCAGCACGAAAGCTATAATTAAACCGCCCACTGCTAAGACTCGCGGGTGATTGATTTTTGGGTGCGGCAAGTGTTCCAAATCGTCTAATTCTTTGTGCCAGATTTCGGGGAACAGCCACGGCAGAATAACTACTATCACTCCTACTGCGATCGCCCCGCCCAAACTTAACTTTACCAGGTAATCTGCAAAGCTCATGTTAATAGCATCGCCGACAATGAATGTCGCCGGATCTCCCACGATTGTCAGCAGCCCCGAACTGTTAGCCACAAATACCATTAAAATCAGTAACGGCACAAAATCTACTCCGACTTCTTCTGCCATTGGCGGAATTAATGGGGCTAGCAGCATGACTGTCGTGGCATTGGGCAAAACTGCACAAATTGGCGTAGTAATCGCGACAATGCCCAGCAATAGATTTTTACCTTTGCCTTTAGCCAAAAGCACCATTTGAGTTGCCAAGTAGTCGAATACTTTGGTAGGCTCAAAGGCTCTCACCATTACCATAACGCCGAAGAATAAGCCCAGCGTACCGTGACTGCGACCGATATATTCGATCGCGTCGTTTAACGTCATTACGTGGGTAAAAACCAGAATCAGCGCTCCCAGAAATGCCGCAACTGTTAGGTGTATCCATTCTGTAATTATTAAGAAAACTACACCGATAAATGTTGCCGCAGCCATCGCAGCTTGCACGTTTTCCATTTAGTCCCCTGCAAAAATTAAAAATTAAAAATTAAAAATTATCGGTTTTAGGGATTATACTACTTTATGGCTTTTCTGTCAATAAGTTTAAGTGCTGGTTTTGGTAGCAACAAGCTGGCAACGAGCACTCGACAGAGATCCGGCACGGGGAAAAAATCACCTCAAAACTACTTCTTTTGGCAGGGTCGCGATCGCCCGAAGTTTGGTATGGCGATCGGGCGAGCGCTCAACTACAATGAAGCATGGGCAATATCTGCCAAACTCAACCCCCACGCAGAAATCATGGACTACAGCCAAGTGCTCGCCGAAAAAACCGATACTATCCTCAAAAACTGGATTGAAGCAGTACGCTTGGATCGGAAAATTGAAACCGCTGACAGCTTACCGCAGTCAGCGATCGAAAATCACATACCTTACCTGCTGGAGGCGATGGCCACAGTGCTTTCCCAACATCAAACCAGCGAAATAAAACTAATAATTGAAGCCAGTTTAGATCACGGATTTCTCAGAGCCGAACAAGGCTACGACGCAGCAGAACTAGCCCGGGAATACCATTTATTGCGTCAAGTAATATTCTCCCAATTAGAAGCAGAATTGCTAGCCGGAACGGCCGCAGAAGTATTCAGAGCTTTTCGGCTGATAGATGCGGTAGTAGACGAAGCAATTGCCCAGTGTTTCGATAGCTACGTCGCTCAGAGGCTGCGGGAACTTCAACAAATCCAAACTCAGTTACAACTCACAAATCAAGAACTCAATCGCCTCGTCAGCGTCAACCAAGAAAACGTCTACCATTTAGCTCACGAACTAAAAACTCCCCTCAACTCAATTATCGGTTATTCCGAACTGTTTTTGCGCCAAGAAAAATGGCAATCTGAAATCAAAGATACCCTCCCCGGCATCGAACACATCGAGCGAGTATTGCGCAACGGCAGACAGTTGCTGCGCCTGATTAACGACGCACTAGAACTTTCTCGCGCCGACAGCGGAAAAATTAAACTTCACCTGCGGCAAACTAATGTACGATCTGTAATTAACACCGTAGTAGAAATGATGCAGCCAATGGCTGATGCTAAAGGATTAAAGCTCGCTGTTAACAGCGACTGCGCCCCAAAACAAGTAATCGCCGACAGACAGCGGCTGCAACAAATTGTGACCAACCTGCTGAGCAATGCCATTCGCTATACAGAATCCGGTACCATCGAATTAAGTTGCCACCACGCTGGAGAAGCAAATTGGGCGATCGCAATTACAGATACCGGCATTGGCATCGCCCCCAAAGATACAAACCGCATCTTTGACCCCTTCTTTCAAGCAGGAGAAGCCGGCCAACAGCACTTTCCCTCCGAAAGCACCGGGCTGGGATTAGCAATAGTATCGCGGCTCGTCACGCTGCTGCAAGGCAAAATCGAGTTAGTATCAGAAATAGGAGTCGGCTCAACTTTTACCGTGATTCTGCCGCAAGAAGTTAAAATACTCCAAGAAGTAAGCTAAACATTAAGTTCAAATTTTAACGAAAATCCTATGCCCGCAGCCAACATTAGCCCTTCCACCACAGCCTTTCCCCTCACAGCCGTAGTCGGGCAAGAAGCAATCAAATTAGCCCTGCTGTTAGCAGCAGTCGATCCCGGATTGGGAGGAGTTGCGATCGCAGGCCGCCGCGGCACAGCCAAATCAGTTATGGCCCGCGCCTTGCACTCCTTACTGCCACCAATTGAAATTGTTAAAGACTCTTTTTGCAACGCCGAACCTGATGAAAATATTGCCGAACAGGCATCTTCTCTATTTGAAAAAAGCGGGCAAGAGGTCCGCACCACCGATACTAATTCCCCAAATACAGAAATAATTCCCACACCGTTCATTCAAATTCCTTTGGGTGTCACCGAAGACAGACTCTTAGGTTCAGTCGATGTCGAACAATCAGTAAAATTCGGCGAAACCGTATTTCAACCAGGACTCTTGGCCCAAGCAAATCGAGGCGTACTTTATGTAGACGAAATTAACCTCCTCGATGACAATATTTCCAACCAATTGCTAACAGTATTAACCGAAGGACGCAACCAAATAGAGCGCGAAGGCATTAGCTTTCAACACCCCTGCAAACCTCTATTCATCGCCACCTACAACCCCGAAGAAGGGCCGCTCAGAGAACATTTGCTCGATCGCATCGCGATCGTACTTTCAGCCGACGCAGCACTCGAACTAGAACAAAGAGTCTATGCAGTAGAACAAGCTTTATCCTACTCCAGCTCCCCCCAAGAATTTTTGAATCAATACACCGAAGACACCGACAACCTCAAAACCCAAATCATCCTAGCCAGAGAATGGCTCAAAGATGTCAGCATTAAACGCGAACAAATTGCCTACCTAGTAGAAGAAGCCATCCGGGGCGCAGTTCAAGGACACCGCGCCGAAATATTCGCAGTCCGCGTCGCCAAAGCTGCCGCCGCCATCGAGGGACGCACAGAAGTTAACGCCGAAGACTTGCGCCGCGCCGTAGAATTAGTCATCGTACCCCGCGCCACCATCGTCCAATCCCCCCCAGACGAAAACTCTGCTCCTCCCCCCCCGCCGCCGCCACCCCAAAAGCAGTCAGAACAAGAACAAGACGAACCAGAAAACGAGCAAGAAGACGAAGAAAACCAAGAGGATGAAGACAACCCGGAACCTGAAGAAGAACCAGAAAAAGATACCATTCCCGAAGAATTTCTCTTCGACCCCGAAGGCGTAATTCTCGACCCCAGCGTGCTTTTCTTCGCCCAAGCCGCCAACCGCCAAGGCAAATCGGGCAGCCGCAGCACCATTTTCTCGGAAGATAGAGGCCGTTACGTCAAGCCAGTATTGCCCAAAGGCCCCGTCCGCCGCATCGCCGTTGACGCCACCCTCAGAGCCGCCGCACCCTACCAAAAGGCCCGCCGCGACAGGAATTCTCACCCCCCCCAACCCCCTCTTGCTAAGGGGGGGCAACAGGCAAGTCAACCCCCCCTTAGCAAGGGGGGGCAAGGGGGGGTTGAGCGCCGTGTATTTGTGGAACAGGGAGACATTCGGGCGAAGCGCTTGGCCAGAAAAGCTGGAGCTTTAGTCGTATTTGTCGTCGATGCCTCCGGTTCGATGGCCCTCAACCGGATGCAGTCGGCGAAAGGTGCAGTCATGCAGCTACTCACGGAAGCTTATCAAAGCCGCGACCAAGTTGCTCTGATTCCCTTTCGCGGAGAACAAGCAGAAGTGCTGCTACCGCCCACGCGCTCGATAGCTTTGGCCCGCAAGCGTTTGGAAACACTCCCCTGCGGAGGCGGTTCCCCCCTGGCCCACGGTTTGACTCAAGCCGTGCGCGTGGGAGTCAACGCGCGGCAGTCTGGAGATATCGGTCAAGTGGCGATTGTCGCAATTACCGACGGGCGGGGGAATATTCCTTTGGCTCGTTCTTTGGGGGAACCGATTGTAGATGGAGAAAAGCCGGATATTAAGAAGGAATTGTTAGAAATTGCTGCCAAAATTCGCGGGTTGGGAATGCAGTTGCTGGTGATTGATACCGAGAGCAAGTTTATTTCTACTGGCTTTGCGAAGGAGTTGGCCAAGACTTCTGGCGGGAAATACTATCACTTGCCGAAAGCTACCGAACAGTCGATCGCAGCTATGACTAAAAATGCTCTGCGCGATGCGATCGGCTAAAATCCTGATACCCGTATTTATCTGCGGTTAAAAATCCCAAAATTAGACTTTTCGCGAAAAGTCTAATTTTTCAATCGACCCCGGCGAGTCACCGCCAGCGAACCCGCAACTAAACCCAACCCTACCACCGTCGAAGGCTCAGGAATTCTCACGGGCCGAGGCACCGGCGTTACGGTTCCCGGGCTAGGGCTTGGAGAAGTTGTACCGTCGCGGAGTTGACTGATTTGAGCCAGCAACAAATTTTCTGAACCCTGCCCTGAAGCAGCGGTAGAAACGGCTTGGACATTAGCTGCAACGGCAGCTTGACCGCCGGAAATCACAGCGGCGGCGGCCAATAAAATTCCGGCGGCAGTTGGCAATAATTTGCTAGGAAAAAAGGTGGGCATTGGACATTACCTATTTAGCATTTTGTCGATCGAACTCGATCTCTCGATCGTTAATTTTTTGGGCCTTCCCTGTCTGAGCTACCTTAGCAACTAACCCAAGCGATTTGAGATTTTAGATGATTGCAGTTTCCCGTCCCTAGTTTCAACTCGCGTCGCAAATCAAAAACCTAAAATCAACTGCGGCCCCTACCTCTAGCATAGAGTCCTCAGTCCCAAATCGTAAATCCCAAATCCAAAATTGATTGACTTCAGCTATCTGCGATTCCATCCACTCTCAGCTTGCCCCTCCCGCAGATAGCGCCGGCCCTTGAACCTCAATGATAGCTCTGCAGCGACGCGCAACGGTGCGAGAGGGCAACACGGCACAGACTTGTACGCAGTCGATTATAAACAATCGATCCCTGCTTTGGAGTGATTTCACCCCCGTTCTTTATCAAATCTTTAAACTCTTTCAGGTTTTGCAAACAAACTGTAAAGCTGTCAAAATATAGATAGCAATTCTCAGCCAAAATTAGGTAAATCCTCGTGAGTAACACAAGCAATTTTCGCGAAGCCGTGCGCGAGGCCAAAAACCAAGCGCTAGTAGGGCCCAACGTCATCGCCAACGCTCTCCCCTTCGTGGGCGGCGGACTCGTCTTAACTGCGGTAGGCGCCTACGGCGGCCTCGGAGTGATCCGCAACTACCCGGCAATCTTCTTTCCCACCTTCATCGCCGCGATCGTCGTAGAATTAATTCTGTTCTTCGTCGCCCGCGGTGCCGCCGAACAAGGCAACAAAAATACCGCTTTGCCCCTGCTGGCAACCTACAGCCTGCTTTCCGGCTACACCCTCAGCGGATTGGTATTTACAGCCCTCAGAACCCAAGGCGTCGGCATCTCCGGGATCGGTTTTGCAGCACTCGGCTGCGGCATTACCTTTATCGCCGCCCGCCAAATTGGCTCCAACTTGTCCGAAACAGACGGCATGGCCCTCACCAAAACTATCAGTTTAGGTGTCATTGCTTTGTTAGTCGTCGTTGGCGGTCAATTTCTGCTCTCACTATTTGGCATCTACACCCCAACCTGGTTGGAAATTGGCATTTCCGGCATCGGCGTATTTCTGTTCGCCGGCGCTGCGATCGTCGATTTTTACATATTACCCCGCAGCTACCGCGACGACCAGTATTTGCCCGCTGCTCTGTCGATGTACTTGACCTACATCAACTTGTTCATCTTTATTCTGCGCCTGCTGATTGCTATCAACAGCCGCGATTAATAATTGAAACTTTAGCTTAAAAAAAAACCGCGGCTCGATCGAGCCGCAGTTTTTTTTTATTATTAAGTTTAGGAACTAAGATAGCGCTCGTGGCGTCTGCTTTCAGAATTAATAAAAAATCCATAGGAGAACACTCTTGTACTTAAAATATAAAGATATCAGGATAGTCAGCGTAGAAATTACCTCCAGGTGCAATGCAGCTTGCCCCCAGTGTCCCCGCACCGGCAACCCGATTTTGCCGGGGGCGGAATTAAAGATGGAGGATATTGAGAGAATTTTCCCAAAAGATTTTTGCTCTCAGTTGGATTTGGTTTATATGTGCGGCAACTACGGCGATGCTATGACTAGCAATACCACAATTCCGGCGATCGAGTATTTGCACCGCATGGGAGTTCCTCATATCAGCCTGTACACCAACGGTAGCGGACGCAATCCAGACTGGTGGCAAGCCCTGGCAAAGGCGATGACAGGAGAACACGATCGCGTAATTTTTAGTATCGACGGGTTGGCAGATACTAACAGCATCTACCGCCAAAATACCAACTGGGACAGGATAATGCAGTCGGTTAATGCCTTTATCCAAGCAGGCGGAAAAGCTGTATGGCACTACTTGATATTTGAACACAACCAGCACCAAGTAGAAGCAGCACGCGATTTAGCCCAACAATTAGGATTTGTCGAGTTTGTACCGAAAGCTACTTCTCGTTTTGCGGCGAAAGAGATTTATGACAAAGAGTCCGCCAATCAACAGCCTCAGAAGGCAGAAAACTCTCAGATAGAGGCTAAGAGCGATCGCCCAAACCAACCAGCAACAGCTAATGTAGCAGCCCCTCAGCATCAAGAACAGGCCGCGCTTCAGTTCCACCGACAAGCTGAGGAATGCTTGAAACAAGGGCAACTGTCAGATGCGATCGCAGCCAGCCAAAAAGCCCTGAAAATTCAACCTAATTTTGCAGCAGCCTGGAAAACTTTAGGCAACGCTGTTCAAGGTTTGGGGAAGATGCAAGCAGCAGCAGATTGTTACGCAAATGCCCTCAAAATTCAGCCTAATTTTCCTGAAGTTTATGCTAATGTCGGCAGTCTTTATGCTCAACAGCAACAGTGGCAGCCAGCTAGTGCTTATTACCAAAAGGCGATCGAGCTTAAACCCAATTTTGCAGGAGCTTATCGCAATTTAGCTAAAGTTTTGACGCAGTTGGGGCAACCAGAAAAAGCAAATTATGCTTGGTATCAAGCGATAGCTATCGAAAGTTCTCAAGCACCAGAACCAACTCCTTCTGTTCCATCAAAGTCAGCCAGCGAAGAACTCCAACCCCCATCGTTGGAACAATATAAAAATCCCCAGGGAGACCAATTTATCCAAGCTGTAGAAAATTTTGGTAGCCTAAACAATTACTACCGAAATGTAGAAATTAGCTGTCAAACTCAAGCCACTAAAGAGATTTTCATCAGTTTTGAAGCGGAACTCTGGCCTTGCTGTTGGGTAAGCCATACTAAATACGCTGTTTACAACCACACTTACAGACCGCAAATGCTGGCTTTAATTGAAAAGTACGGAAATGGTTTTAATTCTCTCAGAACTCAATCGGTGAAAGATGCGATCGCCAGAGATTGGTTTCGCGAAGACCTCACAAAAAGTTTTTCATGTTCCAAAAGGTTGGACGTATGCGCTCACGAATGCGGTAAAACTTTCAATTCAACAGGTTCGCAGTATATTTAGAAACATCTGCGTTCATCCGCGTTCATCTGCCGTTAAAAAACGTTCTTAGTATTTGTGCAACAACAAGTCAGCAGCAAGCTAAAATTAATATAACACCCCACAACTAGGAAAACTCACAGTGGAAGTTCTAGACATCAAACACAATATCGAAACTTTGTCCGATCGACTGGGTACAACCCAGGACTATCTTTGACATCCCCGCACTTACAGCCAAAA
Organism: Microcoleus pseudofavosus SVA1_A4; assembly: GCF_036700565.1. Classification (NCBI taxonomy): domain Bacteria; kingdom Bacillati; phylum Cyanobacteriota; class Cyanophyceae; order Oscillatoriales; family Microcoleaceae; genus Microcoleus; species Microcoleus pseudofavosus. The sequence goes on along the minus strand of NZ_JAUBPE010000072.1, from coordinate 1,267 downwards.
TTCAAGACTTAGAGCAAATCTGCGCCCAGCCAGCATTTTGGGACGACCAAGATCGAGCTCAAGAAACCCTCCAAGAACTTAATGACTTCAAATCTCATTTAGACCAATATCGCGGCTGGCAAACGAGCTTGGAAGACGCTAGAGCTATTTTAGAACTGCTGGAGTTAGAAGCTGACGAGTCCCTGTTCCAAGAAGCCTCATCGAGTCTTTCTCAGTTAACCCGCGAACTCGACCAGTGGGAACTGCAACAATTACTATCGGGGCCCTACGACGAAGGCGGCGCTGTTTTGACGATTAACGCCGGGGCCGGCGGCACAGATGCTCAAGATTGGGCCGAAATGCTGCTGCGGATGTACACCCGCTGGGGGGAAAGTCAAGGTTACAAAGTACATTTAATGGAAATTTCCGAGGGAGAGGAAGCAGGTGTTAAATCTGCTTCTTTGGAAATTGTCGGCCGCTACGCTTACGGTTATATGCGATCGGAAAAAGGCACTCACCGCTTGGTCAGAATTTCGCCTTTTAATGCTAACGACAAGCGTCAAACCAGTTTTGCGGGCGTGGAAGTGATGCCAGTGCTCGATCGATCCGTACAATTGGATATCCCAGAAAAAGATTTGGAAGTGACTACTTCCCGCGCAGGCGGCAAGGGCGGACAAAACGTTAACAAGGTAGAAACCGCAGTCCGCATCGTTCACCTTCCGACTGGTTTAGCCGTCCGTTGCACCGAAGAACGCAGTCAGTTACAAAATAAGGAAAAAGCTCTCGCACTGCTGAAAGCGCGCCTGTTGGTGATTGCGAAGGAACAGCGGGCTTCGGAAATTGCCGAGATTCGGGGCGACATGGTAGAGGCGGCTTGGGGCCAGCAAATTCGGAATTACGTGTTTCACCCCTATCAAATGGTCAAGGATTTGCGGACTGGAGTGGAAACCACCGCCATCCTAGATGTGATGAATGGCGAATTAGAACCGTTCATTCAAGCTTATCTGCGGCAGGAAAATCAGTTGGTCAGTAGTTAATAGTCAGTAGTCAATAGTCAATAGTCATTGGTCAATAGTCATTGGTCAGTAGTCATTGGTCAGTAGTCAGTAGTCAATAGTCATTGGTCAGTAGTCAATAGTCAGTAGTCAATAGTCATTGGTCAGTAGTCAATAGTCATTGGTCAGTAGTCATTGGTCAGAAGGAACAGGGAACAGGGAACAGGGAACAGGGAACAGAGAAAAATACTCTCCCCCTCCCCCCCTCCCCCCCTCTCCCCCTCTCCCCCTCT